>CAZURP010000117.1:0-5732 GCA_964623715.1 uncultured Isosphaeraceae bacterium
CCCAGATGAAAAACCTTCCACTATTCCACCCTTCGTTCTTTCACCACCAAAAGAAGCTCTGAACTTAGGCAGAGGATTAGCAACTGCATCGCCTTCAGCACTAGAAGGAGGTGGTAAGACAAAAATAAGTGAGCGATTCGCTGGCGGAACGAACACAGCGTTTGACTGGGGAACCACTGTGCACAAGTGGTTTGAGGACATTGAGTGGTTCGACGGAAATATTCCGAGCGTTGATGATTTGATTGCATCTGCGCCCTCTGAAGAAGCAGGGCGACTTGGCCTAGAGAGCTTGTCTATTGTCGCTTCAAAATGTATTAAGGCGCTACAAACTGAATCGGTCCAGCAACTTCTTGAGAAACCTTCAGGTGAAGTATTTGTCTACTGCGAGCAGGAATTTGTCTTGCGTGTTGCAAAAGGCACGAAGTTCGCTGAAGTTGAAATGAATGAAACAACAGATGTAAGTGGATCAATTGATCGGCTTGTTGTTCACAAGGATGCAAACGGTAACGTCAAACGTGCTGAAGTTATCGACTGGAAATCGGACGTGTTCGAGAAAGAAACACTTCAAAGCAAAATCGCGCATTATGCTCCTCAGCTGGCGACCTATCGCCTTGCAGCTGCAAAACTGCTTGGAATTGATGTTTCGAATGTTTCGGCCTGCCTCGCATTTACAATGGCGGGGTGTATCGAGGATATTACTGAAAAAGCGTTCGTAATGGACCCGTTAGAGCAGTTTTAAATAAACGACAAGTTCGTCCAGAATACACTTGTCATGTCGACTTTGGAGTGGTATCCTTACCTGTGTAATTGAGAATGAGTATCAACAACCTCAATACAAGCAATCCAAAATGACCACAGCAACACCAACAATCGAAACAGAATGCATCCCGCTCTCTCAGTTACGGGTACGAGAGAAAGCAGTTGTGCACATGACCGAGTTGGAATCCGATGAGCGCGAGGCGCTCTCAGCAATGGGATTGCACGAGGATGCCTCGTTTGAATTATGTCAACAGGGGCAACCATGCATCATTCAAGTTGAGGCGACTCGACTCGGACTATCTCAAGAAATTACAAGTCGAATTATGGTTCGTCGTTGTGGTGTCTGTAACTAACAATTCGCAGTATGGCAACACCTGATTCGCAACCAAGTGCTGTTACTTCAATCCTCCTTTTAGGCAACCCAAATGTCGGCAAGACGACGTTGTTTAACCGCCTTTGTGGGTTACGAAGCGCGACTGCGAATTTTCCCGGAAGCACTGTTGAAGCGCGGCGGGGAACGTCTTCTTTTCGTTCGGTAAAACGAACATTTACTGACTTGCCAGGGATTTATAGTTTAAACGCGAAGGATGACCTTTCAGGTGTTTGCCGTCATGCACTTGATAGCCTTGAAGGGTATTCTCCAGACGCGGTTGTTGTCGTTGCTGATGCCACAAATTTGCGCAGAAACTTAACTATTGTGAATGAAATATTGCACAGAGATATTCCATGCGTGCTTGCGTTATCCATGGTTGACATCGCACAGAAGTCTGGACTGACAATAGATACTGAAAAGTTTGGCAAGAAACTTGGCTGCCACGTCGTTGCAGTTCACCCACGAACAGGTGATGGAATAGATGCGCTTCATTCTGCACTTGATAAACCAAAACGCGATGCAAAACCACTTCCTCCTATTGAAAATCCCAAAGAAGTAAACTCTTGGGCAAATGAACTCATTGCGTCAAGCGTTGGTGGCGAACTTGCTACGGGTACACTCACTGACAGAGTGGATAAAGCGTTTACGCATCCAATTCTTGGATTGCTTGTATTTGCTCTGGTGATGGCGGGATTGTTCTGGACGATTTTTACACTTGCTGCATTCCCTATGGACATTGTTGATGTTATCTTTGGGCATGTTGGAACGGTTGTTGGTGGCATTTTGCCAGAAGGTGATTTGCACGACATGATTGTGGACGGTGTCATCGGTGGCGTTGCAGGAACAGTCGTTTTTTTACCTCAAATATGTCTTTTATTTTTCTTAATTAGTTTGCTTGAAGACACTGGGTACTTAGCAAGGGCAGCTTTTGTAATGGACCGTATGCTTCGAAAGTTTGGACTCCCCGGTCAATCATTCGTGCCTTTTCTGTCTGCGCACGCTTGCGCGATTCCAGCAATCATGGCTGCAAGAATTGTGCCTGACCGACGCGATCGTATTGCAACAATTTTAGTGGCGCCATTTTTTAGTTGTTCTGCTCGTTTACCTGTGTATGTCTTACTTGTTGGCATACTCTTTGTTGACACACCCGTCCTTGCAGGGTTGGCATTTTTTGGATGTTATATTTTGGGTGCGGGTGCAGCATTGTTTACCGCGCTTCTTCTTCGAAAAACAGTTATTTCAGGATCTTCAAGACCAATGATGTTGGAATTGCCTACATACAAAATGCCCTCGCTCAGGACGGCGTTTCTTACGACAGTTGATCGCGCGTGGGTGTTCTTAAAAAATGCTGGTACGGTAATACTCGCGATAGTGATTATTCTTTGGTGGTTGTCAGCGTATCCAAAGACGCAGCCTTCCCAAAACGTATCCGCTCTAAGACAAGAGGCGAGCGTTGTTGCAGAAACAAATGCAGATGCTTCGGAGCAATTGACGAACAAAGCAGACTCCCTTGAGTACACGGAGCAGTTATCTGGAAGTTTTGCTGGACAACTTGGAAAATTCTTTCAACCAGTTTTTGCGCCCCTTGGCTACGATTGGAAATTAACAGTCGGCGTTATGACAAGTTTTGCTGCAAGAGAAGTGTTCGTTTCGACGCTTGCTGTCCTGACGGCAGGGGATGACGACGTCGAAAACGAGGGCGTGATTGAGAAAATAGAACACGCAAAGACGGATGAGGGAAACCCGATGTTTACGTTACCGACTGCCGCTAGTTTACTTGTGTTTTTTGTTCTGGCGATGCAGTGCTTACCAACAATTGCGGTAACAAAACGTGAAACAGGTTCGTGGAATTGGGCACTTCTACAACTTGGCTATATGACAGTGTTAGCATGGGTTGCATCGTTCATCACCTTTTCCATTGTTTCGGCAATGATGTGATGCCAGTTTCTTCATGGCAATTCTGGATAGTCACACTCATCGTTTTGGTGGCACTCTGGGTGCTAATCCGCCCATTTTTTCCTCGTTGGAAAAAAAATTCGTGTTGCAACACCGCTTCAAAACCAAAGAAAACGGCACTCACCATCGAAGGCAAGAGGAAAGAGTGACAGTCACTGATTGGTGACTGTCACCAAATCGCAAAAGAGCGTTTTTTGGCTCAAAAACACCGATTTGGTTTTTGGTGACTGTCACCAATCGGTGACAGTCACTCAATTATTGGCAAAGTGTGAAGTGATGAGAAGCAGGGCGAAGCCTGCAAGCCCACACCACATGCCCCATCCGAGCATGGTCGCCATTGCAGGCCAATTATTTTCGCCTGCAATTGAAGCAAAAAGCGCAAGTGTCGTTGCAAATCCAAGCCGACCGAACAAGCTCTGCAATGAAAGGAACGTGGCCCTTTTTGACGCAGGGACATTTGGCGCAACGGCGACATTCAACGGCGCGGTCATCAGTGCTCGAGGGCAACTTCGAAGAAGAGTCACAATCGCAGCGGGAATACTCATGAAAAAATGCATGATTGCCATCATCAATATCTGTAAACCAGCGGCAGTGAGTAGTGTTGCACTGGTACCTATATTGTGTTTGACCCGTATTGATCGCGAAGCAATCCAAGACGCAACGAGCATAGTGAGCGTGAGATGCACACTTGTCAGAAGTGGAGTTGTTTGGAGCGCGCCGTATTGTTTTGCAAGTTCTTCCATGTACGGTTGATAAAACTCATAAGGAATATGGTTTATCACAACCATAAAAATTGCAAAAAAGGAGAGCCAGAGTAATCGAGTGCTTTGAAGAAGAGCAAAGCAAGATACAACTTGTTTGAGGAAATTAACGCGGTGTTCTTTATTCTGCTGAGTTGGTTCTTTGAATTGTAAAGTTATAAGAAGCAAACCTATCCCGCCGAGCAGTGAGAGGACATACGCTCCACGGTAATCTGGAATTGACGCGAGTCCACCAAAGACGGCAGCGATGGCAGTGCCCAAAAAATTAAACTTCATCGCTCTAGCTTCGCAAGGCGCATACGCGTCTTGGTTATTGATGGATTGTGTGGATTCTAAAAGGAAACTTGTATCGGTACCGCTGTTAAATGCAATGCCACCAGCTAAAAACATTTGCGCTAGTGCGAATTGTTCAAATGAATTTGCAAAAAGGAAGAGCACGTAAGCTGTACAAAGAAAACAGCTTGCTGTGACTAGAGTTTTTTTGCGACCAAACGTGTCGCTAAACCATCCCGAAGGAACTTCAATGACGACAACACTTGCAAAGTAAATAGAGGCAAGTAAGAGCACCTCTGATAAATCCAACTTGCTATTAAAAAACAAAAAATAAATCGGCAACCAGAAGTATGCATGAAACAAACCAACATACCACGGGTACAGCCGTACGTTTTTCTCTATCGATTGAATCATGAATCCTGTGTTGGAATAGCTCGCTTGTGTTCAATCTTCTTTGGCTCAAATTGATCTTTTAGTTTGACTTTCCTGTATAGGGTTCCGCCTTTTTCTGCCTTGTATGAAAACGAAACATCTCCAAAGCCATCGATGATAAACTGAAAGAGTGTACTGCCTTCTCCGCTAATCCCCTTGTTGACGAGAATTCGCGATGGGTGTTCTGATTCAACGACATCGAGTTTTGCTGTTTTTTGAATTGATCGAACAGTTCCAGACGTTGCAACACTGTTGGAACCAGAGGTTTCACACTCCATGACGTCAGGCGAGCCGATATTGTGTTTCGTAGCCATTGCAGTTCGCGACGGAATGAGTTTGTCGTTTGCAACCTCGAGAGTCACTTTCCACAGATTTGTTCCCATCTTTTTCACATCAAGCGCGCCCCAAGACAAGAGAGGCATTTCATCTGCGTGGTACATCGTAAAGGCAAAGTTCCGATGGCAACCTTCTTCGAGCATCCAGGGCGGAGTGACTCGGCTGGAATATTTTTTCGTTCCACCAACCATAATTTTCCCGTACGTCGGGTGATCGACTTCGTGATACGGTACGAAGACGTCTTCAAATTGCAAGAGGTCGCGAAATTGCGTGCGCTCTTCCCGCGAAGGGTTGTCACCATTGGCATACATTCTTTTGTCTGTCCAAAGTTCATTCGTAAAACTTACAACGCCCAATGTTTCGTAGGTAAAGCCATCTTCCCCACCATGGACCGTGTATAAATCTTTGTATGCAATCATTGGCTCATAGAAAGGTAACATTTCAGCACCCTTGTTTGCAATCGCAGCGTGCACGTTCATGTCCGAGCGAGGATACTTCATGTACGAGGCACTTGGACCTTGTAAAATCATGCCACCGGCGTTGTGGTAACTTTGGCATGCCGCAACGTTTGGGTGATCAAGTAAAAAATCACCAACAGCACGGGTTTCTGGCAAACTAAATGGATAATCAGTTGCTCCGTACTGGATCCATTCGGGTTGCCAATCCGCAGGCCAGTTTCTGTTCGGGTCGTATCCGCCTATCCCGTCTTCATTAACTTGGCCGTCGTCGTCGTTGTCGATTCCTTCTTCGCCAAGTCTTGCCCAGCCACCGGGGGGGTCATCTGTGGGAACTCTTGTGAAGAAACGTGGGTCGTTTTCGTCTATTTCGTATCGACCGAGTTC
>CAZURP010000118.1:0-5696 GCA_964623715.1 uncultured Isosphaeraceae bacterium
TAACTTTTTCGCCAGCGTTGTCGATTTCCACTTCAAGTGCGTTGTAAATTTCTGGGAGATTGTCTGCTGGAAATTGCGCATCAAATGTTGAACCGATGACTTGAATTATTGTGCCGTTTGTGGACATTATTGAATCCGAGAATTAGAGCTCTAAAACAGTGTAAAAGCCCATTTCGAAAAAGGGCTACAGAACGCCACAGGATACCTAAATATCGCCCATTTGCCAAGTGCCCAGCGGCCAAGAGTGACAGTCACTTTCATACGACGTTCAAGGCAAAGCCGGTGCGCAAAAGGCAATACGGTGTGACTGTCACGTGGTGCCTGACCCCAAAGGTGTCTGACCCCAAAGGTGTCTGACCCCATGCCAGGAGTGACAGTCACTTTCATACGACGATCAAGGCAAAGCCGGTGCGCAAAAGGCAATACGGTGTGACTGTCACGTGGTGCCTGACCCCAAGGGCGGTGGGCGGGTATAATTCGCGCCGTATGAAGTTTGATCTTGTAGACCAAATCCTCGAGCAGGGCGAGGGGCGAATTGTGACCATCAAGCAGGTAACACAGGCAGAAGAGTACCTTGGAGACCATTTTCCAAGTTTTCCAATTCTCCCTGGGGTACTCATGCTTGAGGCAATGGTGCAAGCCGGCTCAAAACTATGTTCCAGGGGCGATAATCGCCTTGTACTTGGCGAAGTAAAAGCCGTGAAATACGGCGCCATGGTCAAGCCCGGCGACCGGCTCAAGTGCGAGGTCAACATCGTTAAAGAAAACAGCGACGGTTCCTTCGCCTGCAAGGGCACAGGCACCGTTCTTAAAAATGACACCGAAGAAACACAGACAGCGGTCGCGGGACGGTTTACCATACGCCCCGTTCGCATGTCCTAACATCACAACAACAGGAGACGGTCATGAGCCGCGATGCTATTTTTGAAAAAATCCAAGAAGTTCTCGATGACGCCTTAGGTGTAGACGAAGACGAAGTCACCCCAGATGCAAGTTTGACCGCCGATCTTGGCGCTGAGTCCATCGACTTCCTTGATATTGTTTTTCGAATTGAAAAAACATTCGATGTTAAAATCTCCCAAGGAGAGCTTTTTCCTGAAAACCTCACCGAAAATGCCGACTGGGTGTCTGACGGCAACCTTACAGACGCTGGGCTCGCGATGCTCAAAGAGCGAATGACGCACGTTGACTTTGCCGCTATCGAAGACGGCGACAGAAGTGTTTCCAAAATTGGCGATTTGATCACCGTAAATTCACTTGTGAATTTCGTTGAAAAAAAACTTGCAGGATAACCCCGCATGCGCTGGCTTTGGATTGATTGCATAACAGAGCATGAAGAGGGCAAGCGGCTCATTGCCGTAAAAAACATTTCGCTTGCCGAAGATGTTCTTCATGATCATATCGTGCAGGGTAAACCAATCATGCCGTTTTCACTCATGATCGAAGGAATGGCGCAAACCGCGGGGATTTTAGTCGGCTCAACATCGCGTTTTAAAGAGAAAGTTATCCTCGCAAAAATCGCGAAGGCCTCACTTGATTGTGACGTTACTGCAGGCGATACTGTTCGATTCGACGCAACCATCGACCGTCTCGACGATGCTGGGGCGTCAACATCTGGCACCATCGACCGACGAGTTGCGGGGGGAGAGGCTTGGGAGCGAATCGGTCGAGTAGAACTCTTGTTCAGCCACATAGACAACAATAGTGCAGGCACCGAATTTCCTGAGCACAATTTCGTTTTTTCAGACAATTTTAAGATGATTTTAGAAACGGCAGGGCTTGCAAGCCTTGCAGAACACTAAAAAGTCACTATAATTAGATATATAGGGATATTTCTATGTGTTCACCCCAAAGCAAAGGAGGCATTCATGCCACGACTCAAAAATATTGACCCAACTACAGGCACTGGCGCAGGCGCTGATTTGCTCAACGGGCCGCTCAAAACGAAGCAAATCAACATTTTTAAAGGACTCGCAGCCCACGCGCCAGTTCTCCAAGCGTTTATGAGTTGGACGGGCGGCTCCAAGGGTGGCGCACTGACACCAGCGGAAGGTGAGGTGGTGCAACTTCTCGCCGCTGAAAAAATGCATTGCCATTACTGCCTTGCGGCACATTCAATGATCGCAAAAGGCACTGGCCTGAGTGAAGAAGATTGTGTCAATATAAGAAAACGCCAGAGTGATGACCCGAAAATGCAAGCACTCATCGATTTCACCGCTGAAACGCTCGACACCTACGGCAACGTAAGCGACGAAACTCTTGCTGCATTTATGGATGCAGGCTTCAACACGGAAGCCGCGATCGAAGTTGTTGCGGGAATCTCCGTTATGACATTCACAAGTTTGTACAACCACATTAATGACACCGTCGTTGATTTTCCTGAAGTTGCCGCTGTCTAAATCGACCGTAAAATAATAAACCCCCGCCTTGGGGCGGGGGTTATCTTTTGGTCAAGTGGAGGCTCGACCGAGAGGGGAGAAGTTTGGCCCGCGCAAGCGCGGACCGTTGCAATGGAGGAGATAGTAAAAATCTGAATCCCCACCACTGTCGAATATAATTTCCAAAAAAGCAAACCACGTCACCATTTTCCTGTTCCGTCTGTACGGATTACACCGTTTCGTCCCTTTCCCCGTACAATTCGAGGTACATGAAGGAACACATTGCAATCTACGCAGGCTCATTTGACCCCATCACCAGTGGTCATCTTGACGTTGTCGAGCGCGCAAGAGGGATGTTCGATCGCATTATTGTTGGCATCGGGCACAACCCAGACAAAATGTCGCTCTTTCCGTTTGACGAGCGTGTTGAAATCGCGACAACCCTCATCAACGAGTTAGTTGCAAAAAATCCAGATTCCGCACCTGTCTCTGTTGAGCAATATGGTGGCCTTACTGTTGACTTTGCTAAAAACTCCGGTGGCTCAGCGCTTCTTCGGGGCATTCGCAACGTTACCGACCTCGCAATGGAAACGCAACTGGCCATTACAAACCGCCAAGTCGCAGACATGGAAACCGTTTTTATTGTGACGGGTGAAGCATACGCGTTTACCTCATCAAGTTTGATTCGGCAAATTGCTGCACTTGGTGGTGATGTTGAACGACTCGACTCAATTATTCCCCCGCTTGTTATTGATCGAATAAAAAAAATGCAAGAAGACCCAACGAGTTCATTACACTCGCTCGGTCAAGATGCCCACATGGAGTAACCAATGGATTGGCGAATTGTCTCCATAGGAACACTTGCAGCAAACCCACTGTGGAATGAAAGCGGTGCGCCCCGAACTGGTCACGCTACAACAACCGTCATAAAAAGTGGCGACGCAATTATGCTTGTTGACCCATCGCTTCCAGGGCAAATGTTAAACGCGCGATTGAGCGAACGGTGGGGCATCGACCTTTCTGCAATTACGCACGTCTTCCTCACAAGTTACGACCCTGATAGAAGAAGAACACTTGGCGATTTATCGCACGCAACGTGGTTCATGCACGAACCTGAAATACAGGCTGCGGTCATCGCGCTAAGCGATGAGCTTGAGCGCGCAGAAGGCGACACCAACCTTACACTTCTATTAGAACAACACCGTGGTTTGCTTGCTAACTTTGAAGTGCCTCAAGACAACGTTCTTCCTGGAATCGACTTGTTTCCTTTGCCCGGATTCACGCCTGGGAGTTGTGGTCTTCTGTTACCGACACCAAAACGAACCATTTTACTTTGTGGAGACACAGTCGCTACAAGTGAACATTTAGCACAAGCGAGTGTACTGTCCACTTGCAATGACATTGAAATGGCGCAAGAATCCTTCAAAGAGTGTGTTGAAATAGCAGACGTCATCGTCCCCGGCAGAGACAACGTTGTGTTAAATCCGGTCCGCTCATGATTTCACTACTACTTTGCATCACGCTTACTCAAAACGCACCGGCTCCTAACCAAGAGTTGCAAGCAGCAATGCAACTTGGCGCAAAGATTGCAAGCGTGCAACGAAATTTACCCGTCGTAAATCAAGTCGTTCTTGTTCCAGACGAAGCAACATACCTTGACGAAATAGCAAAATGGTCCACCGAAAACCGCTGGCCAGTTCTATTCAACCAAGAACCGCGAGCTTCACAATTCATCCGTCGCTTTGCGCCTGAACAAGTCTGGGTACGAGAGTCGGTTGGAAAACTGCGTGATGTTGCAGAAACAATGCAACACACTGTCGCGAGTGCGTGGGGTGGAGAAGGAACAGTAAGTGAAGCATTACAAAGTGTGCGCCTGCCGCCCCTTGGTGTTGTGATTACCTCTCCCAGTGATCCTGCGCGCGTTGGCGCTGTTGCACTCGCGGCTGGACGAGGACAACTTTTGTTGTATATGAAAAACGATTGGGGTGCAGTAAATAAGATAATGAGTGAATCAACAACCTCTTCGCTCATGCAAGAAGTTGAAAAAACACTGCAAGACACTGGTCTTTCGTTTAACGGTATCGGAGATGCAGTTGATGCAATCACTGTGTGTATGAAACTACCTGCACGCGTTTCTTTTGCAAACGCAAGAGAGAACCCAGTTGCTGTAAGCGATGTGATTGGTCGAAACACCAACGGCAACCGTTTTGCATGGACAGGATGGATTTTTGGAAACAAGTCGGACACCGCGTACATGGCAATGTGCAGTTTGTTTTTAGAACGAGATAATTATTGGTTTTGCAACACGTATCCAAACAACGGCGCATGGGCTACTTATGGAACTGGAAACGTACCTGACATACTTCCGAATTATGGTGTAACCAGCACTGTTGTCGATGGGTCTCTCTCTGGACTTCAAGAAGCAGAGAGGGCGGGGGTAGACACCGATGTTATCTACTTCACCTCCAAAGGAAACCAAGACTTCCTTGACATGTCCGACGAACGAATCGCGCCAACATGGCTACCTGTATTAAACTCGCCATCTGCGCTTTATTTTTTGCACAGTTGGTCATTAAAAACACCTAGCAACCGAAACACTGTTGGCGGTACGTGGCTCGCTCGGGGTGTCTATGCGTACATGGGTTCTTCTAACGAACCAATGTTGCAAGCATTCGTGCCCCCCGTAGAAATGTTACGAAGAACAATGAGCCTTGTTCCGTTTCTTCCCGCAGCGAGATGGAGCGCCGGCGAGGGGGTGTACAGTAAGCCATGGCGCATAAACACAATTGGCGATCCACTAATGCTTTGCACGCAGCCATCGGCAGTAAAGATAATAAAAAAACCAGCAATCGACGAACCTCGATTTCAAAACTTAGCGAGCATCGCGCAGGTGAACATGAAGATTGCTTCTGAGATAAAAAGCGATCACCTCTTTGCTGAGGCAATTCGGTCGGTCGTTCTTTTGGGCAAAGACACAATGGCAATAACACTTTGGGAAGTCGCTGGCCAAGAGGGCGCACAAGGCGAAGCGTGCTCGCTCGCCGTTCTGCCTGCACTCTTTCGCGAATCCAAAATAGATGCGTTTCTTTCTGCGTTTGCGCTTGTTGTTTCCCCAGATTCTCTACAGAAAGATATGCTCTGGCAACTTGCAAGCAGTTATTCATCGACGTCCCTTGATTTGCTCATCAAAAACATCCGGGGACCGTATCATGCGGATGATATTTTGATTATTGCTGATAGGATTATCGCCACAAGAGGCAGGGCGACGTTGCGCAACCTTGTTAACGAATGTCTCTCTACTGCAAGAGGGCAAAATAA
>CAZURP010000119.1:0-5618 GCA_964623715.1 uncultured Isosphaeraceae bacterium
GATTGCATACTGCAAACATATTCAAGCATTGTTTAGCTAATGCGTCTCAGAGCCACATTAATTTCTATGAAAAAACCCGCCCCACCGGTGTCATTTTGCGGATGAGCGTGGCGAGACGGGCAAAAATGCAACGTATATACTGTTAATTCGGTAACTTTTCGAAGTACAGAATTTTCGGTTTATCTGCAGGCGTGTTCACATTGGATCGATCAACAAGCAACACGTAGCGACTATCGTCCACGATTTGCTCTAGGTCGGTTGCATCCCAAACACCCGTTACAGGATTCCTCTTGAATGTCCGGATACGCATGTGCACCGTAAACATATCACTTGTTGTTGAAATCAAATTCGAAATGCCCGCTTGCAACAAACCCATTTCTTCTGCGTCGTTTACAACACCGTCGCCACTGCGGGAGTCCTCGCCGTAATAGCCAGCAAAGTTCACATCGGTGCCGATAGAGGCGCCAACGTCGACGAGTTCATCACCCGTTCCGTAATTAATTGTTCCAAACGGGTCAAGTGCAGCAAAATCAACCCGCCAAGCATCTTCATCACGAACCGCACTATGTTGATTGTCCAAATTCCATGGCTCAATCACCCCATCGACAGCCGAGGGTAAGCGGAGCATGCCAATCTCACCAGGTGAAGAAAAGCCTCGTGTGTCCTTCGGCCCATCCCCGTATTGCATGTTCAAAGCTGTCGAACGATTTTCGAAGTTTGGGCCACCAGTGTAGCCTGAACCATTAAGTACGTTCGGACTACCGTTGGACGATTCACGCCATTGCACAATCGATTCGGGCAACAACGAACGTGGGTTTCGGTCTGCAGTATCGAGTACACCAGAATCAACCGCCTCCGTTTCGTGCACTACCTTGTACATGTGTGGCAACATTCGTAGCGTTTCAACTGAGGCAGTATTGATATTAATAATGCCAGGAGTAGCCTTACCTGTATATCCATTTGCATTATAAAACGCATGCGTCGATGGTCGTTGTTGCAAGCTTCCCGTTGGGTAGAGGGCATCTCCAACACCATCGCCTGTTATATCTGGTCGACCTGGACCATCGCACACGAACGAGTCGAGCACGCGAGTTGCAATAGACTGCCTCGGCCATGCATGATCAATTGCTTGCGCTTGGAAGCCATCAAACTCATTTCTGCCTGCCATCATATTCGGCATCGGAATATCACCCTCAGACAAGAATCGCAAGCGGTTCACATTTGCACCCAGCAACACTTCGTCATCAACGATTGAACCAACCCAAGGTGTCCACCATTCTTCAACCGTCGCATCCCAGCGTGGATACATAAACTCACTAAAGGTCGTAATCGTTCCCGCGTCAACAGACGTTCCGGCGGCATCATCGAGTTTGCTTTGAGGAAGTACCAAGTACGTGTCTTCCTCAAGTTCAACATGCGTCCCTTCAAGCATGTGTCCAAAGAGCCACACGTTCATCAGTTCACCGACTTGTTCGAAATCATTATCCTTCTGCAACATTTGCATCGAGAAATCCATCGACAATTCAAACCAATCGGGATCTAAGACATCATCTCCGTCATCGTCTTTGAAGCCTTCAGTGTCTGATGTTGTTCCATCGCCATCATTATCTGAACGTTGTCCATACCACCCCTTGTCAGGATAGGACCATTGCCCGTCGATAGCGTATTGCGGATCAGACATGTGGTTCATATCAAAAAATGTTGGTTTATGGTTATACAGTCGGCCCTGCACTTCGCCAGGCGTCGTACTGCCAGGTCTAAATACCCCAGCCTTAGGCGACCACATCTCGACAACAAACCAGGGGTCAGGATAGTCTGGCAAAATGTCGTCGTCAAGCGCCGTATCAGGGTTGCCGTCACCATCAAAATCGTCAGGGTCACTAAACTCAGTCCAGTGAAAACCTGATGTGTATTCGATTTCACCGACGGGTGGATTCGCTTGTGGATTTGCAACAGGGCGCAATTCGCTACTTCGCACCATATCGTGGGCGGCAAAGACGTATCTTGGGTTTCGTTCCCATGGGTCAATACCATCGTTGTGCCAACCAGACGAATCGGGAGCGTCAACTCCCCATGCTCTCGTGACGCGATCCCACTGCACGAGCAATGCAGAAGTGTCTGGAATCGCTTCAATTTTATTATTATCTCTGTCAGTAACTGTTACATACCCAAGTGGACCAACCAACTCCCATTCTTCTGCGAGTTCCTCGACGACCTGTTCGTCAAAGTTGATAAGTGAGTTTGGCGGATCAATACGATCAACGAGGACTCGTTGCCGGTCGACACCGTCTGTCCCGTCAAACTTATACAACGCAACGCCGTTTTGTTCGCCCGCAACTAAGCCATCGTAGTACGTTCGGTCTGTGCTCCAATCAGCATTCGGAACTGCAACAAACACCGAATTATTCGGGTGGTCGCTTGTCTCAATATCTAGAAAATCTCGCCACTCAGCGACAAAATCGTGAGTGCCCGCGGGGTCAATAATAGTAGAGCTTTCTGGCATCGCGTACAGAATGAGTGTTGCAGGATGTTCAGGAGTCGCAGGCGGCAATGTCAAACCAAGACCTGCAAGCTTGAAGTCCTGGCCAAATAATTCCACAGCGAAATCTTCTAAATCAATTTCACGATCAAACGGATTCGCAAGTTGCACAACAGCAATCGTCTCTTGAGGACATTCCGTGTAGTCATTCGTGACGAGAAAGTACCCAGTACACGTCACATCAACATCGCACAAAGTGCCTGCACCATTCCAAACACCTCCAAGGAAATCTTCGCAAATTGTTTCAGTATTTTCAATACAACTTCCACTGTCAAAACAACACGCACCCTCAAGACATGGGCTATCTGCACATTCAACACCACCGCCCTGCCACTCACCCGCCATAGCAATGCATGTCGCTTGTGGAAGATTTTCGCACCCACCAGAACCGTAACAGCAAGCGCCCTCACAAGGTGTGTCGCCACACTGTTCTGCTACGTAATACGTGCCACCGAGAATCTCTTCACAGTAGTAGACGAAACCATCTGGTGCGGTTTCTGCGTTTTCGACATCCATAATTTCAACACAGGAGCCACTTGGCAGACAGCATTTCCCATCAGGTCGACACGGATCTGGAACACAAGTCGTTCCAAACCCATTGAAATAACCAGGTGGGTCGTCTTCTTCCCAAGTAAACATATTGTCCGGATCCCACAATCCTTCACACGTTGCTTTCGATAGTATCTCACAAGCGCCTGCCCAAAGACAGCACGCCCCTTCACAAGGATCTGTGTCGCACGAAGCACCATTTTGGAATTCTCCGCCAAGGTTGTCACATGAATTTTCGACTGTTTCGATGCACTCGCCGTTCTCTAAGCAACAAGCACCTTCAATACAGGGCTCTGATAAACAGAGTGTGCCCGCACCGGTGTAGACGCCGCCCATCTCAATACAAGAGATAGGTGATGCTTCTTCGCATCCAAGTGGATCAAGGCAGCAGGCGCCCTCGCATGGTCTCGTTGAACACGAGGTGGAATACCCCATAAATTCACCACCGTAATAGACACAAGACGCTCGCATCACAACATCAAGACAACTTCCACTGTCAAGACAACAAGCGCCGCGGCACGGGTTCGTCTCGCAAGAAGAACCGTAGCCCATAAACGTTCCGATCAGAGCATCGCAATCATCTTCAGTGACATTTACACACGTGCCGCTCTCAAAGCAACAAGCACCGACGCAAGTACTTGATTCGCATGCAGTTCCTCTACCTTGGTAGATACCACCAATTGAGTCGCAAATCTTTTCTGAACTTGTATCAGCACAGATACCATCGCCTAGACAACAAGCACCTCCAAGCAATACATTACACGGGTTTGTTTCACAGTAAACTGCTTCGTTATACACCCCGCCTAGCGTTTCGCAGTCTGATTCCGAAACGACATCTGCGCAAATGTCTACGCCGATACAGCAAGCGCCAGAGGATGGGTTCGGGAAACAATCAACAAGTTCGCACAAGGTGTTGTTGCCTGCAAACAAGCCGCCAATGGATTCGCAATCGTCATTGGAAAGTTGCGAACAAGCGATGCCCTCGTCAATACAACAAGCGCCGTACGCACTTAAGTAAAAACAATCCACCGCTTCGCAAACCGTATTTTCACCTTGGAAGGTACCGCCTAATGAATCACAAATGACTTCGAGTTGTTCAGTACATGCATTGCCACCAGACATACAACAAGCGCCAGATAAACCAACCGAACATGGGTCCGTTGCACAGTGTGAACCAATACCATTGAAGACGCCATTGAATGTGCCTTCGCAAGAGGATTCCGAGAGCATCTCACAATAGTCACTGTTGCCATCCCCATCATCATCAATACAGCAAGCACCAACACAAGGGCGAGATCCGCAAGTAGTGCCTTGCAGGAAGAGCCCACCCGAAGCGAGGCATGCTAATTCATTAAATTGATCCGTACACGCAGCGTCAGGCAAATCAAGACAACAAGCACCAATACAAGGTCGCTCACTACATGTTTGGTTTACGTTAAAGACACCGCCAAGATCTGAACAAGCCAATTCTTCCAAGTCAAGACAGGAAGAACTCTCTAAACAACAAGAGCCATCCGTTAAGCAGGGTTCATCGACACAGGAAACCAATTCGCCTTGGAATTCACCGCCTAGCTCATGGCATGTTGCAGAATCAATGTCTCTGCAAACACCAGTATCAAAACAACAAGAACCTCGAATGACTTCTGAACCACAAGGCACTGAACCACAATTCGAATCGTCCCCTTGGTATTCTCCGCCTAAGAGCGCGCAAGCATTTTGCGCAATATTGATACAGACTTCTGCTTCATCTATCTCTTCAAGAACTTGACCCGTGTTCACTGCTCCGGGCTCGATGCCCATCGTTGTCCAGCTAAAGTCAGAAAAGTAGGAGCCTGACCCAATAAGACCAATGGAGCTATCTAAAGGTGCGGAAGATTGAGACTCTGAAATGAGTTCTGATAGTTTCCCATCTGCTGGTCCATCATTAGCAACAAAGATTCCTTCGTAGCTCAAGAACTGACCGGCAACTAATTGTCCATTAACGGATATAGCAATTCCGTCAGGACCATCTTGCAACCCAGTCGTTGCAGAATAAAGCGTCATGCCACCTTGCGATTCGCCCTGAGTTAAGTCAAAGCTAGTCAATGTTCCATACTCATTCCCCGTATCACCATCGTAAAAGTGAATGACAACAGACGAAATTGGGATTGAGTTATCAACCACAATCTCCAATAACTCATTTGCAGGGTCAACTGTATCGTACTGAAATTCATTGAGCCAAACTTCGTCTGCAACGTACTCTAAACAGCAGGCACCTTCAGTACCACATGCCTCTTCTTCGCACAAAGTTCCAGCACCCATAAACGTAGCATTAAAGTTATTGAGACAGGAGTCTTCAGAGATATTTTCGCAGCCACCAGTAGCAAAGCAACACGCACCAACGCATGTACGTTCTTCGCATGTCTCGCCTTGGATAAAAATACCACCTAGATCCTCACATGTGTCCGAAGAAGTCTCTTTACATATTTTTGTGTTTACACAGCAAGAGCCAAGACATGGGTTCGGTCCCGATTCCAACTGAATAGTAAGC
>CAZURP010000120.1:0-5612 GCA_964623715.1 uncultured Isosphaeraceae bacterium
GCATCACCATGAATCCCATTATCAGTATGGCAATCAATGCAGTGTAATCCTGCTTGAGCGTGCACATCCTGTGGATTGGTATCAGCTGATGCATAGTGATAATTTTTATTGAACCGTTCATCAGTTGTACCCGGAACGTCGGGGCCAGAAGGTAAACGCGGAGGCATTTGCGCTCGACCTGTGAAATTCAAACCAATACGAGCTCCACGGTGGTGACAATGAATACATTGTTCGCTTGGAATTTGTTTCGAAATCACGTGCGTTTTGGGGTGACCGCCTTCAAAGTGGTTGATAGACATGTCAGCACTTTCAGAAAAGCCAGTGTTGGAGTACATCATGTGACACGCCGCGCATCCATCTGCTCGGTACGTGCCATCAACGTTCTCAAATTCGCCAGCTCCGCGATACCCTCTGCCGCGGGACCAGAGGTGACATCGTGCACAAGCTTGTGAAGGCACTGCGGCAAAGTGTGTTGCAAACGTTTCTTGGTCACCACCCGTATACACCAACAAATCAATCAAACTTTCAACAGCGCCCAACTCGGTCGGCACATCACCGTCAGTGTCTTCGATTGCAAACGTTCCATAGACTGGTGTCTTTGAGTTCACAACATCATTCAGGTAGAGACCGCCTGCGTGATGACCAGCGGTCGTTGCCATCAAACTTTTCTTTACTCGGACGACGTGGTCCGGGTGACACGCGCCACACGTTGATTCAACCACTCGTAAATTTGAGGGATTTAACCATTTTTGGTATTCCAAATCTTGATCAAGAGGAGGAATTGTATCGTTGTATGCAACTGTGCCATCTGAAAACACGTGCGCCGTTTCGATTGTTTCACCGAAGGGATCACCGCCATGGCAAAAATCGCAATACAGATTCATACCTGCCATATTTTTGGTGACGTTTTCAATATCTGCGTGGCAAATGAGACAACGAGGATACGGAAGGCCACGATCGTCTTCTGAGCGACCGCCATCTGGTGCAATTTGACCTATAAATATTGGACCATCTTTTGTGTCAACGCGCACTTTGCCATGTGGTGATGTGACGGTAACTTTTGGTGCCAACTCGCTTCCCGATTGAATTACGCCAAGATGGGGGTTAGTCACTCCCTGCTTGGTGATAACCTTTCCATGTTTCGTCATCCCCGGATTCGCAAAAGAATACTGAGATACAGCGGTTACGATAAGTGCTAATATTATCTTTTGAAACATGATTACTTTTCTCCAATTCGGTCCAAACAACTCCGTGCCTCTTACATCGTTCAAATATACGTTCTACTTTGAGCAAAAGATACAAAAAAGTGCCCAGAATGCTCCAAAATTCAAGAAAAGGGCAAATAGTGTACCTTTTTGTCCTTTTTGTGACTCCCAGCGCCTATTTTGCAATGACCGCTCTTGTAAATAAGGCGTAAAGTGTGACTATAATCTGCCCGAATCTCACTTGTACGAAGATACCCATCAATGACATTACCAGCATTCCTCATCATCGGTGCCATGAAATCCGGCACCACAACACTGTTTCACGACCTTCGAAAGAATCCAAACATCTTTATTCCTGAAGACAAGGAACTCGAAGACCTCATTTCTGACACAGTCCTTTCCGTCGCTGGAGTGGAAAAATATGCAAAGTATTTTTCGAATGCAAAAACAAACCAGTGCTGTGGTGAAGCATCTACGGCTTACACAAAACTTCCAGATATTACTGGAGTACCAAAACGAGCACATGAGACACTCGGCGCAGAGACTCGTCTTATTTATCTCGTACGCAATCCTGTGAGTCGGCTCATTAGCCACTACCACCATCTCCATTCTGCAGGAGACATTGATCTGCACATCGATGAAGCAATCCAACATTGCCCAGAACTACTTAATTACAGTAAATATGCGATGCAACTCGAACCGTGGATAGAACAATTCGGGCGAAACAATATAAAAATCGTTATTTTTGAATCATACGTCAACGACAGGCGCAACACACTACTTTCGATTTGCGACTTTCTAGGCGTAGAACAGAATCTAGAAAAAGTTCAAGAAGATTCCGTTTACAACAAAGGAGATGGCAAACCAATCAATAATGCATTCTTCACAAAAATATCCCAAAGCCGAATCTATCGAACATGTCTCCGGCCATTGCTTTCCCTCTCGGCGAGAGCCGCCATAAAAAAAATGGTGCTGCCCAAAGCAAAAACAAAAACGAAACCGAGCAAAGAAGGGGTAGAGTGGGCCGTTGCGCAACTGCAATCAGATATGGACCAGTTCCGCTTCCTTCTCGAGGATAAGGAACTCCCTTGGGATCTCTCGGGTGCTCCAGCCCAATTCTCTCGTGAAGAATAAACCACAACCGGAACGTTATTAGACGTAATAAAAAATACAAGTTCTGCGTTGGTTACAACCAAATGTGCCGATTATGTGGACACGCCCACTATAAGGACCTATAGTAAAGAACCAATGCTTCAACGGTATACAACAATCCTACTCCTCACAGCCATCACGGTACAAGCCGTTTTTGGTGGCTTACAGGACACGGTTTCAATCTGCCTCGGTGGCGGACACGAACACGATGTTGCTGAAGTTGTTGAACATTGCGAAATGGAATGCAGTCACCACAGCGAGTGGCCCTCGCCGATCTCCGAAGACGAAGAAAGCCACGACTGCGAATGCACCGACCTTGAACTTGCACTCATTGCGCTCCTCTCTGTACCAAGAGATAGCGACGAGCCCACATACTCGACGTTGCATTTTCTTCCAACACCCGAACCACTTGCCACTGTGCAAACAATAACCGTATGCGCGAATCAGTTTGTTGAACCTCCTCCAGAGCGACAACAACTACACATTGTGCGGCTAACTCGCCTCCTCGTATAAACCCATATCGCATTCCCCCCTTTCGCAATTGTTGCATTCGCACTTTTTGCGTTGTTGTGTTATCTGATATGGAGTTCTAAAAATGAAATACAAATTGTCGGGAAGCATCTGCTTCCTTCTGACCTTCTTTATTGTTGGTTGTCAATCCTACGAACCTGCACCGCTTGACATCGGTTCCTTTCGCAATACCTTAAACTCGCGTCTCGTTGAGACTGAGCCCGTCATCGAATTTGCAAACCGAATCAATGCGGTAGCAAACACACCGGTAACGTTTGATCTCAGCGATGGCATTTCTTCTGAAGAAGGCGAAGTCATCGCGCTGTTCTACAACCCAGCGTTGCGCCTTGCACGCCTAGAGGCGGGTGTTGCACTCGCAAACTTTGAAACAGCTGGCCTTTGGGAAGACCCCGTGTTTGGTTTTGATGGCGCTGAAATTTCTTCGCCATCCGCTCCATTTGAATTTGGACTCACGGGAAGTTTCACGATTCCTATTTCAGGTCGCCTGAAAGTAGAAAAAACGCGTGCAGGGAGCACGTACGAAACAAGCATGCGCACGCTTGTGAACGATGAGTGGAACCTTCGCGCAGAAGTTCGATCCAAATGGGCGCACTGGACATCTGCCAAGATGGAAACTGCCATCATCGAAGGCGTCGTCGCACAACTTGAACAAATCATCACTATTGCAGACTCATTGCTCGAAGCTGGTGAAATCAACCGAGTAGAGCACCGACTTCTGCGAGTTGAATTAGCAAACAGTCGGGTACAACACACCGAAGCAATTCTGCAAGAACGTAATGTTGAATTTGAACTTTTGCAGTTACTCGGCCTATCCCCGAACAACGCAGAGACATTGGTACCAGTTTTTCCAACTATCACAACGTTTGATGTACAAGACGAAACTGCTCGCATCATTGACGCAAACACTGAACTTGCTATCGCCTTTAGCAAATACAAGACTGCTGAAGAATCGCTTCGGCTTGAAATCAAAAAACAATATCCAGATATTGTCATCGGTTCGGGGTACGGCAGTGAGTTCAACGACCACAGAGTACTTTTTGGCCTTTCAGTTCCACTTTCAATCTGGAACCGTAACCAAGCGGGTATCGCAACAGCAAAAGCAAAACGGGAAGTTGCACGCGCAGAAGCGGAAACCACGTTCGCACGGCTCGACCGCGAACTTGCTCTTGCAAATGAAACGCTTCGATTGCTACATACGCAACACGCGTACTTTAATACCGGCATTGTCCCTTTGCTCGAGCAACAAACAAAGGACATCAACGCGATTATCGAACTTGGCGAAGTGGACACTTTCATTTTGCTCGAAACAATTACACGCCAACATGATGCGAAGCACCGCTTGCTCGAACTTCAAGTTGCAGAACTTGATGCAAAAATTACAGTGCTCAACATCCTTGGCCCTGAGTACCAATTGACTCCAACACCAATAAACAGAAAACTTTCTCAAGAAGACACACTTGGAGGTGTGCAATGAATATAAAACTTACTTTACTTGCTCTGGTTGCATTCGCGGGATGTAGCGAAACCACGCCAATAGGTCCAGCTCCTGCAGAAGAAACTGCGCATCAAAACGCGCCATCAAATCGAGTCGCAATTCCACCGGCAGTACGAGCTAATCTTGGTATTACTTTTGCCAAGGTAGAACGGCGTTCTCTACACAATACACTTCGAGCGCCTGGGAAATTTGAATACCTTCCATCTGCAAAACGAGAATACCGAACCATGGTTTCTGGGAAAATCGAGTTACTTGTTGATCAATTTGATATTGTCGAATCTGGAAAACCACTGTTTACTATTGACTCACCCCAGTGGCGCGAAATGCAACAAACTATTGCTGGCTATTTCTCAACAGTGCAACAACTCGATGCAAAAATGGAAATGTTTCACCCGCTTTTCCTCGCGCATGAACAGCACGAATACTCTGTCAAAGTGCAAGTCGAGATGTGGGAAAAACGGATCAAAAAACTTGAAGCAATACAAAAAGCAGGCGGTGGCTCACTCCGTGAATATACTTCTGCACAAGCTGCATATGCAAAAGCACGTGCTGAATTTGCTGACTTGCGAGAAAAAGATGCACAACTCGATGCTTCGTACGCAGAAACTGTCGCATCCCTTCGTGCAGCAAAATCAACAGCTGAGTTTGCACTCAGTTCCGCTGCGTCGATGCTTGGCATCGATATTCCTAAAGACGATCCAAATTGGTGGCAAGACTTTACAAAAATTACCGTTGTTGCAACAACTCCGGGAATCATAGAAGCTGTTGACATTACAAACGGTTCGTGGGCTGATGCACATGCACACGTTCTCACTGTCGTGGAACCGACCAAACTTCGCTTCCACGCTTCAGGTTTGCAAAGTGACTTAGGCGTATTACGCGATGGGCTGCAAGTAAACATCGTCCCACCAGCGCCAACTTCCTCTGGCAATTCGATCGATTTACAAAATACGATGCATGGCACCCTGCAACTTGGTCTTGCAGGTGATGCCAACGGTCGCACAATAGACTTGTACGTCACGCCTAAAAGTTTATCCTCGTGGGCAAGACCGGGAGTGTCTGCCCAACTTGAGATTATCACTGACTCGACTATGGCAAAAGAACTGTCCATTCCACTTGCGTCCGTGCAACAAGATGGACTCACTCCAATACTATTCCGTCGCGCACCGGACAACCCAAACGATGCAATTCGAATGGAAGCGGACCTTGGCGTTCACGATGGTCGATGG
>CAZURP010000121.1:0-5609 GCA_964623715.1 uncultured Isosphaeraceae bacterium
TGTGCTTTTGATAGAAACGTCATTATTTGCTGTCAAAATGGAACTGATTCGGTTTATAACGCCGCGTATTTCTCCAATTGGGTCGCTTTCTTCTGCGTCCATGAGAAGGGCGAGTTCGGTTTTTTCTGTGTGTGCATCGCCTTCAAGATAAAAAACCGAACCAAGTTCCGCGAGTCGAAGTTCTTTTACGCCGTTGTCTTCGTTGTGCTTGCGAACTGTGAGCAAACTTGGAAGAAGTGAAGGTCGAAGTGCAGGTTCGGCAGAAGCGCGATCGTCATCAATTGTAAGCGGTGTTTGCCCCTCAAACAAAAACTGCTCCGCAGCCTTTACAGAAATGAGTGAGTGCGTGACACATTCGATAAAGTCCATACCTGCAAGGGCATCAAGAACGGCATGACGACCAGCAGACTCGCCACCAGAATCAGGAACTCGTACCTCGATGGATTCCACAATCTCAATGTTTTCGTATCCATGTACGCGGCCTACTTCTTCAACAAGGTCAATCTCGCGGTGGATGTCACCTCGGAAGTGGGGGACGGTTGCGGTGACAAAGCCGTTGTCTTCCGTTGAATCAAATCCGATGGAATTCAAATGTTCTACAATCATTTCATCAGATATTTCGTTACCCAAGCGTTCTCTGCAGTAATCGGTTCGCATCGTTACAACAATCGGTTCTGGCAGTGGCTTGCCATCTTTGAGCATCCCTTTGCAAAGTGTGCCGCCGCCAAGATCGAGCAACAATCCTGCAAGACGATCGGCGCATAGCTCTACTTGTCTTGGGTTGACGCCTCGTTCGAAACGAAAACTCGAATCACTAGCAAGGTTGTGTCGCCGGCTCATTTCACGGACGATGACTGGGTCAAACGTTGCCGACTCAATCAGTATGTTTTTTGTTTCAGAAGTAACGGACGTTTCAGCACCGCCTTTAACGCCTGCAAGTGCGACGGGCTTTTCTGCGTCCGCGATGACAAGGTCATCTGTTGTTAACTTTATCGGTGTTGCATCTTCGCCGAGCGGTAAAAATGTTTCGCCTTCTCGTGCTCTTCGAATTTCAATTTTGTTCCCCGCAAGTTTGTCAAGATCGAACACGTGCGTGGGTTGTCCATGTTCAAAAAGCACAAAGTTCGTTGCGTCTACAACTGCGTTACGAGGAATATCACCACGGTTTCCAATTTTTGTCGCTAACCACTCGGGTGAGTTTTGGACGTTCACACCAAGAATGACGCGCGCTGTGTATAGCGGGCAGAGGCCGTGCTCGGTGTTTACAACAGAAGCAGATTCTTCAATTGCTGGGCCATTTTCATCGACTTTGTTCTCAGGAATGACGAGCTCGTTTTCCGTCCGAGCAGCAATTTCTCTTGCTAAACCGATATGGCAGGTGCAATCGCCACGATTTGAGGTCATTTCAAAATCTTGTCGCACGTCGCCATCTGGCAAATCATCGCGCCCCTCAAGCGGAAATCCAGCCGCTGTGAGCAGCTGAGCTTGGTCTTCAGTCGAGACATTGTTACTTAAATAGTCATTGATCCAGTTTGTAGTTACCAACATGCACGCAGAATAGCTATTCTGCGTGGAATGAGACGGCTTCAAACTATCGTGCTTGCATTTTTTTCCGCAATGCTCTTTGCTGGGTGCTCTGCGAGACCCCAAATGACTGACCCGCTATCGATTGCGCCCAACGATTTTTCGCTTGACGTGACAGTCGTGACCACTGAACCCCATACCCTTGCCCATATGAAATCATCGAGGTTTGTTGTGTTTCCAAACGGCGCGTTGCACCATGGCGATGAGCCGGGTTGGGGACCGAACACATTGCCCGGAAGAACAAGAACTTTGTCGCGTGAACAAATCGCGACGATTTGGCATCGGCTCGACCAAATGGGTATGTCGACACCGGACCGTGCAGATAAAACGGTCAATTTTCAAATCCTTCCACGACCAAAAGATGGGTCGGTGTACATGATTGCGGTGAATGGTAACGGTGATTACTGGAATTACGTTCGGTACATAAGCCAGGGGCAAACTGCCGACCCAGCATTCAAAAGTTTGATACGCATGCTTGCAAGTTATGCCTGGGCGACCGATCAGCCAGAGGTTGAAGGGTACGAAGAGCCAACGCGCTATGACCTTGGCGGTAATCCTTACGAACGATACATTGAGGTCCAAGCACAGTGAAGTGGTTGTGTCTGTTCTGTTTTGCATTTTCGTTCGGGTGCCAACATTCGTACCAGGGTGATTTTTTACAGATAGAAATGACTGCGCCGCAACAAGCAGTCTTGTTGATTGTGCAAGAAAACAAAACGGTTTTGTACGGTGGCGGAATTGATGCTGTTGAGGGAAAAACTTCTTGGCAGGGTGAGATGAACCCACAGCAACAAAAAAAATATACGGCTTTGTTGAGGGACACTGCGTGGCAAACAACCGTTCCGAAGAGTGACAATAACAGAGGAACGGGGCATTACGCTATCCAACTTCGCACTGCGTCACTCGACATTTCTTTTACACTTGCTTTAGACAACAAGAGCGCAATATCGGTGTATGGATTTCTAAATGATGTTGCACAAGATCGTCTCAAAGAACATTTGCGAACGTTACCCAGGGCCGACATGGACGTGATTATTGACAGGAAATTAAAAAACAAATGACACCCGACCAAGCACTCACAGAGCTACTTGCTGGTAATCAGCGTTTTATGCAAGGACAACCGGCGGCAACGAATCCTATCGAAAATCGAGCGAATCTCGCCGCTGGCCAAGCACCGATAGCAGCGGTGATTCGTTGTGCTGACTCCCGCGTATCTCCTGAAATTGTGTTTGATCAACCGCTTGGAAAATTATTTGTCTGTGGTGTTGCTGGAAACATACCAACCCCAGAAATCGTTGAGAGTATTGAATACGCGATAGGTCAACTTGGCACGACCCTCATTGTCGTCATGGGGCATTCAAGTTGTGGCGCTGTGACAGCAGCACTGACGAACGAAGTTGTCGATGGGTTGTTCGCTCAGGTAGCGCTTGCGCCAACGCCTGATTTAGACGATTGCATCGCACACAACGCAGAGCAGGGGATTAACACAATATTGAATAGATCCTACATGATCGAAGAAGCAGTCAAAAATGGTTCTGTTCAAATCGTTGCTGGCGTGCAAGACATCGCCTCTGGCGAGTTTGAATTAGTTGCGCAAACTCAGTTGAAATGAAAATAATTAGAAATACAGGATTTGATCAATCATTTTGTACGAGCGATTCAAGAACGGCTTGGTGAAACTCGGTATTCAATGCAAAATTGAATGGGAATAACTGCGTTGCAAAGACTGCTGTGACATCTTGTGCAGGGTCAATAAAGAAGTACGTACAAGCAGCGCCACCCCAAGTCCAACGGCCAGCGCCGCGTAAGCCTGTTGATGTTTCTAGGGACTCACCTAATGCAAACCCTAAACCAAAATGTTTTGAGAGTTGCAAGCCACTTGTGTCCGTGCCAGGGCTTATATGATTTTGCGTCATGAACGCAACAGTTTCAGGGCGTAGGATTTGGTTACTTTTTAGCGTTCCTTCTTGTTCTATCGCCATGCAAAAGCGAGTGTAATCACCAATCGTTGACCAAAGGCCTCCACCGCCAGAAGGGTAGGATGGATTTATCTCATAAGGACCGCGTTCGTAATGTTTTCCATCTATAGTGAGCGATCCATCGATGAGGGTGACAATTGGCATTTGTGTCATCGAGGTATCTGGCGTAAAACTTGTGTTTCGCATCGAAAGTGGTGTAAAAATATTGTTTTGTAAATACGCTTCAAATCCATCGCCTGAAACGACCTCAACCACTCTGCCCAGAACATCGTTGTTCAACCCATACACAAAAGCACTTCCTGGTTGATCAGCAAGCGGTACATTCGCAATATTTTTCACCGCGTCTTCAAGTGATGATACAGAACTATACGTATCTTCGAAATATCCTGAACTCTCTTTAGGCACTCCGAATAAATAGGGAAGACCGCTTGTGTGTGTGAGTAAATCTCGAATCGTAACTTCACGTATCGTTGGTTCTAGCTTCCCATTGACAAGTACTTTGGACGATTTAAACTCTGGAATGTATATCGAAACTGGATCATCTATGCCAAGTTTACCTTGTTCAACGAGTTGCATGATTGCAACAGAAGTGATTGCTTTAGTCATGGAATAAATGCGAATGACTTGATCAGTCCTGACATCTTCATCTGATTCTGGGCTGCGGTCGCCGACCGCTTCAAGAAAAATAGTCTCGCCGTCTTGCGTGATTTGCGCCATGCAGCCAACGACTTTTCCCTCTTCGACTAATGCTTCCATCCAATCTTGGAGTGGTTGTAAATCAGCGTATGTCTGCGAAACAAGCGCAGAGAACGCTAATAGAAGTAGGAACAATACCTGGTTTGTTTTTTGCCTCATTCTTGCAGTGTACAAAATAAAAAAAATGACAATATAGTATTTTTAAACAATGCAGCGCTCTTGCTTTTGTGTGGATTTGTAGGCAACAAAATCGAACGAAGATTCATGTGATTTGTTTCTTCGTAAACAATCATATCTTTGTTGTGACACTTAGTGAGTGTGTTTTTCTTGGTGAGTGAATAACACCACAGTTATCTGCTGATTTGATTTTCTAGTAACGTATATACGCTGTTTATCTGCGTCTTTGGCGTTTAACCAAACCCAATACTCCAAACATTACCAGCGCGCTTGGGGCGGGAATCGACCCTTCGACAAATTCCATGCTCCAGAAATAGGTACCAGCTTGGTTTCCCGGAGTTCCAGGAGCCTGGCCAGCTTCAATTTGAAATGGTTCGATGGTGTAAATGTAATCTTCCTTAAGATCAAAATAGGCGTCTTGAAAACCACCGAGAGTTATTGTTGAAAATGATCCATCGTTAGGATTAAACTCGCTGAGTTTGATGTCCCAACTTACATATTGGGTGTTATCTCCAGAGACAAGCATTGTTGTATCTGCATCAACCGTGAAAGAACCTGAAATGTTTACAAACCCAAACATGGCGGGCATATCTACAAGAGTGTATTGCCATGATAACCCCTCGGTTCCATTTTGAACGGTAGTAGAGTTACCATATTCATCTTGATAATTATGCGTGGCGGGAGTGTTCCCATCAAAGCTAAATTGGTGCTGACTTTGCCCGTACGTTCCTGTCGTGACCTGATTCGGTTCCTGCCAGTTAAGAATGGCGATATCAGCAAGTACTGAGGAACTCATGCCAAGAGTGGTGATAGTAATAGTTTGTAAAAGTTTCATAGAACTCTCCTTCCCCTAACCATACCTTCCATTTAGTTTGTATCAAGAAAGTAAAGTGGATTTTGAAAGTAAAAAATGAAACTGACCAAGCGTATCGTCTCTGACGGGGTTAATCCAAGCGAATTCTGCGTGCTTTGTCTGCAAAGCACGCGATCGTGGCTTTGCCACGATGCTTGGAGTAGCAATGAAAAAGAGGCAATCCGAAGGATTCCCTCTTTGCATGTAAGCGCGTAGAGCAGGCTCGCACTGTTGCGAGACTTTGTCGAGCAATAGTCCGAAAGTCCTGCGTGCTTTGTCTGCAAAGCACGCGATCGTGGCTTTGCCACGATGCTTGGAGT
>CAZURP010000122.1:0-5286 GCA_964623715.1 uncultured Isosphaeraceae bacterium
AGAAGGGTACTGGTATGGTGGGGTGACTCCTTACGATATAACTTTACCCGCTGAAGCTGAGCTAGGGTTACTGGCGATCGATGCTGGATATTCCTACATATATTGTGGTGATCAATTCCCATCTGGATACAGTGAAGATCCATATAGAGTCATCTTTGTTTTCGGCGAAGAAGAAGCAGAGCCACTCCCCGAAGATATCAATGGTGATGGCGTCGTCGACCTCGATGACCTACTTGAGCTAATCGCAGCATGGGGATCGACGTCTCCGTAAACACTTTTATAAGAGAGAGAAAAAACAAATGAAATTACTAGCAACACTTACTATTGCTGCGCTGAGCGCAACAACATTTGCAGATACGTTTATTGTGACTGCAAACCTTTCTTCGTGGTCACCATCGGTTGCAAACGTCGTGCCTGGAGATATTATTCGATTTGAATACGGCAAAGGCTACCCGCACACGATTACTTCTGGGTCTAGTTGTATGCCCGACGGTGTTTGGTTTGACGAACCTCTGACAACCACAGGTGATTACTATGAGTTTACTGTTCCAGACGATGGAACAACCGAGATTCCATTTTATTGCGCACCGCATTGCGCATCTGGAATGACCGGCGTCATTATGATAGATGTTCCTGAAGGTCACATGAGGATCAATATGGTCAACGTTTCTAGCCCAGATTTAATGCTGTACGATCTTGACCCTGCAACAGGAACTGCTTCTATCAGTATTGAAAATGAAGGAGTTCTAGGTTCGAGTTTTTCGATCGCAGTTGAGGTTGAAGAGGCAGATGTTGATGTTGAATTTGAAGTTCTTGGCTCCGAAAATGCACATATGCTTGAAGTATCGACTGGTATAGATTCGGTCATCTACAATGGGACTGTTACTTTGGAAGCATGGGAGCAATACGTTTTTCACGGCGATACACGAGGAGCCCATCAACTTACATTTAAGATTACTTGGCCTGAAGAAGGATTCGAAACTGGACCAAACATGATTGGAGTCAATCTTGAAGGCATTGGCACGATCGATTCTTTTGGCGATTCATTCGCCATGTATTGTTCTAACTCAGATTCTGCAGGCTCACTCGTACTCAATGCTGATGTCGATGGCGAGATATTCCTTGGAAATCTTGGCGATGTCGCATGTTCAACGCTGGTGCTTCCACCAAGTGGAGAAGAAGCGAAAGTGCTTGTCAGCGCTGGCGAGCACACAATCTCTGTTGGCGGTGTTGGTTTGCTTTGGATACCCGAAGAAGGCGGCGGCGCCGGCGGCGGAGTGCCAGAGGATGTTGATGGCGATGGCGTTGTTGGTGTAGGCGACATCCTTGCAATCATTGCAGCATGGGGATCGACTTCTCCGTAGCCCAGAGGTAATTAAATAGCGTTACTATAGGTGCAATGGCACCAGAAATACCGCACGACCAACCATCCATCGAGTCGCCTCTCTCAGGGGAGCGACTCGATGTTTTAGCATCCCAAGTTGCGGAATCAATAAAAGAGGATCAGCGAACGCGGCATTTAACAACGAGCTATTTGCCAAGCCGACGTGAAGTCATTGGCGTTCTTGAACGGCTGAGTTGGTTGTTGTTCCCTGGTTTTAATGGACCAAGGATAATTGATGCTGATGCGTTAGAGTCGCACACGCGCCAATTGCTCGCTGGTGTCGCTGGTCCATTGTTTCATCAGATTGCAGGGGCACTTCGGTATGCTGAGGAGACTGAACCAATTACATTTTCTGAACACTGTCCTGATTGCGACGAACGTGCTCGAGAAGTTGTCGATGCGTTCCTTTCTCGTATTCCAGAAATACGTCGTGCACTTTCACTCGATGTCCAAGCGGCGTACGACGGTGACCCCGCGGCACACCACACCGATGAGACTATTTTTTGTTATCCCGGCATTCGCGCTTTGTGGATGCACCGTGTCGCACACGGGCTGTACTCGCAGAGCGTCCCACTGATACCCCGTATCATCGCAGAGCACGCACACGAACTGACAGGAATTGATATTCACCCTGGCGCAACAATTGGAGATTCGTTCTTTATTGATCACGGTACCGGAGTTGTTATCGGTGAAACAACAAGCATTGGCAACCACTGTAAGGTCTATCAAGGTGTAACGCTTGGAGCTCGAAGTTTTGAACGTGATGAGCGTGGCGATCTGAAACGCAAGACAAAAAGGCACCCAACCCTCGGAAATCACGTGACGGTCTACGCTGGCGCAACGATTTTGGGTGGTGATACGGTCATTGGCGATGCGTGCGTTATTGCTGGTGGCGTCTTCTTGATGCGCTCTGTTCCTGCAGGGCACACCGTTCGTGGTCCAAGGGCAGCAATTAGATTGAACGAAAACCGCAACGATTTTAGTTAGAGCTTTTATTTCTGCTAAAATGTTGATCTATGACGACAGAACTCAATAACGGATGTGAAACTATCTCGACACCTTTGGGCGAACGGACGGTATACCGGCTCGACTCACTCGGTGCGCTTGAAACGATGCCGTACTCTATTCGAGTGTTACTCGAATCGTGCTTGCGGCACTGTGGCAATGGGATTGTGACAAGCGAGGATGTGCAGGCACTCGCATCGTATGATGCTAAAAGCGTCGGAGAAGTAGAAATACCGTTTACTCCCGGTCGAGTAGTTCTGCAGGATTTTACTGGCGTCCCAGCCGTTGTTGACCTTGCTGCGATGCGAAGCGCCGTCGTACGTATGACAGGTGATGAAGCATCTGCCTCAAAGGTAAATCCATTGGTGCCTTGCGATTTAGTTATCGATCACTCCGTGCAAGTAGACGCATTTAACTCCGCAAATGCAATTACGATTAATGGTGAAAAAGAATTTGAGCGAAACAACGAACGATACGAATTTCTCAAATGGGGGCAGAACTCATTTGATAATTTTCGCGTTGTGCCACCTGCAACAGGTATTGTGCACCAAGTGAACTTGGAGTTCCTTGCAAAAGTAACATGGGACTGTGATGGCACGCTGTATCCTGACAGTTTAGTGGGGACTGATTCGCACACAACAATGATTAATGGCCTTGGAGTTCTTGGTTGGGGTGTTGGCGGCATTGAAGCGGAAGCAGTCATGCTTGGCCAACCAATTTACATGTTGATTCCGGAAGTGGTTGGCATGGAAATCACCGGCACATTACAGGAAGGTGTCACGGCGACAGACCTTGTACTGCGCGTAACCGAGATTCTTCGCGGCCACGGCGTCGTTGGGAAGTTTGTCGAATTTTATGGAGAGGCACTAGCGGACATGTCGCTTGCAACTCGTGCAACGCTTGCAAACATGGCACCAGAATATGGAGCAACCATGGGCTTCTTCCCTGTTGATGCACAAACAACGAAGTACATGCACTTGACCGGGCGCGATGATAAACTTATTGAAACCGTTGAGCAGTACTGTAAGTTACAAGGGTTGTGGCGTGATGACAAAAGACCAATCAAGTACACATCGACGGCCTCATTGGATTTGTCAACTGTAGAGCCCGCACTCTCTGGGCCAAAGCGCCCACAAGATCGCATTTTGCTTTCTGACATGAAATCTAAATGGCTTGAAACACGAACAGAAATGTTCGGTCATGCCGAACCTCACAGCGGCTTCGTCGAAGACACAGAAGAATCATTCGAATTCACTGATGGCGATGTTGCAATCGCTGCAATTACTTCCTGCACCAATACTTCAAACCCAAGCGTGATGCTCGCTGCGGGGCTCGTCGCGAAGAAAGCACACGCGCTCGGTTTAACAAGAAAACCATGGGTGAAAACTTCACTCGCACCAGGCAGCACTGTTGTTACAGAATATCTAAAACGCGCTAACTTGCTTGGCGATTTGGAAGCGCTTGGTTTCTGGGTGGTTGGGTACGGTTGCACAACGTGCATAGGTAACTCTGGGCCACTTGACACCCCAATTAAAGATGCAATCAATGAACATGATTTGATCGCGTGTTCGGTGCTCAGTGGAAACAGAAACTTTGAAGGACGCATTGGCCCTGACATAAAAGCGAACTATCTTGCATCACCACCGCTTGTGGTTGCATATGCAATAGCAGGAACGGTTGACATCGACCTTTCAACGGAGCCACTTGCAAACGTCGATGGAAAAGATGTTTACTTGAAAGATATTTGGCCAACAGACAAGGAAGTACAGGAAACAGTTAAAAGTTCGCTTGGAAGAGATGAATTTATTGAACAATACGCCGATGTATTTACAGGCGGTGAAGACTGGCAAGCAGTGAAGGCGGGGACTGGGCAGCTGTTTGCTTGGTCTGACGAGAGTACGTACATTCACGAGCCGCCATTCTTCCAGGGCATGACGACTGAAGTTCCTGGAATCCATGCCATTGAAGGCGCGAGAGCCCTGTGTAAATTTGGTGACTCTGTCACAACAGATCATATTTCACCGGCGGGTAATATTGGCGCGGATTCTCCAGCAGGTGAATTTCTCAAAAGTCGCGGCGTTCCAGTTTCAATGTTTAACAGTTTTGGTTCGCGGCGAGGGAACGACCTCGTCATGACGCGCGGTACGTTTGGAAATGTCCGTGTAAAAAACCAACTCGCTCCGGGAACAGAGGGTGGTTTTACAACTGACTTTTCGACTGGCGAAGTTAACTCAATTTACGATGCAAGTTGTCATTACAACACAGAAGGCACGCAACTTATTGTTCTTGCGGGCAAGGATTACGGTATGGGTTCCTCCCGAGACTGGGCGGCGAAAGGGACAATGCTTTTGGGAGTAAAAGCGGTGATCGCTGAAAGTTACGAACGGATTCACCGGAGTAACTTGGTTGGCATGGGTGTGCTGCCGCTTGAGTATCTTGCAGGGCAAACCTCTGACTCGCTTGGCCTCGATGGCAAGGAGACGTTCATGATTGCGATTGATGAATCTATGCAACCACGTCAATTCGTTGAAGTGACTGCAGTGCATGAAAATGGAGCTGTGACATCTTTTGAAACAGTGTGCCGAATCGATACGCCGGTTGAAGTTGAGTACTACCGAAATGGAGGTATCTTGCACACGGTGTTGCGCAAAATGGCGACGACATAAAAAATCCCCGCCCATGTACTTCCAGTACAGGGACGGGGGGTGTGTCGCTAGTTAGAGAGAGATGCGACACGAGGGGTATGGAGAGAGACTTTGTAACTCTCTGGCAAGGAGGCGCGCTATAGTCATCATGGACTATGTCAACTTCGTTAGCTGATGGCCTCAAACTCGCCAGTGAAAGACATATCGATTGCGGGGTCGTACCCGTATGCTGTTTCCATTGAATTTGCTTCT
>CAZURP010000123.1:0-5159 GCA_964623715.1 uncultured Isosphaeraceae bacterium
TGAGCATTCTTTTTTCTCGTGGGGAGATAAACAAAATCGCATCACCATCTCTGCCAGCACGAGCAGTACGTCCAATTCTATGGACATATGTTTCCGTGTCGTATGGCACGTCATAGTTAATAACGTGACTTATCCGGGGAACATCAAGTCCGCGTGCTGCGACATCAGTCGCAATCAAGATATCAAGTTTGCCTGATTTTAACTTGTTGACTGTTATTTCTCTTTGGTTTTGCGGCATATCGCCATTTAGAGCTTGCGCAGCAAAACCCCGCGCTTCAAGCCGGTCTGCTAGTTGCGTGGTCATAATTTTTGTTCGGGCAAACACCAAAATACCATCTGTATCTTCAACTTCAAGAATGCGAGTAAGTGCATCCAGTTTATGCATGCCACTAACCATCCAGTAACGCTGTCGCACCGTCTCAACCGTTGCACTTTTATCTTTAATTTTAATGAGCGCAGGGTCATTCAAATATTGCTTAGCAATTTTTGCAATTTGTTTTGGCATTGTTGCGGAGAATAATGCTGTTTGGTGTTCTGTTGGGATTTGTTCAAGTACCCACTCGACGTCATCGATGAATCCCATTCGCAGCATTTCGTCTGCTTCATCGAGCACTAGGCATTGCAAGTTATCAAGGTTAATGCTCCCCTTGCGCATATGGTCCATCACCCGACCTGGCGTCCCCACGACTACATGCACGCCTCTATCGAGCGCTCTAAACTGCACGCGATAATCTTGGCCGCCATAAATTGGAACAACATGAAAGCCCTTTAATTTCCCTGCATACTTTTGAAACGCTTCAGACACCTGAATTGCCAATTCTCGAGTCGGCGCAAGAACAAGAATCTGAGGACTGCGTTTTTTCAACTTCAAGTTTGAAAGAAGCGGCAATGCGAATGCCGCCGTCTTGCCTGAGCCGGTTTGCGCCTGACCAAGAATATCACGCCCCTCACGAAGTGGTGGAATCGACTCTGCCTGAATAGGAGAGGGTGACTCATAGCCAAGATCCGCGATAGCTTGCAAAATCGCACTATCGAGACCAAATGTATCGAACGCGGTTACTTGTTGAGTATCTGTAGTCATAGAATGCCTTTACAAAAGCGGAACGGGGCATTCTACCAGAATCCCTACTGTGAAACCCATTGCAACGCACCTTTTATATGCTTAATGAATGAGCTTTCTGTAAAACACGCGTTCGTATGCCCTCTGCCAGTATAAAAGGACCTGCCTTTCTGGATTTCTTTGCACCAAGCCAAAGGGTGTCCGTTTACAGTCATCAAAACAGTGGAATCACTAGGAACGCGATCGAATACATACCATTCATCTGTGCATTTCCATTCTTCCAAGAGATGTTCAGTGGCTGGGTGTGTATTGTTATTGATTGTGATTATCTCCTCAGAAACGGGTGGATGTGAGACGAACCAAGCGCCAAGGAGGGTTTCTCCATACCAGTCCCAATCGTACTCGGTGTCCGCTGCTGAGTGAACCCCCACAAAGCCACCGCCATCTTCAATGAAGTCACGAAGACATGCTCGTTCTTCAGCATCTAAGATCGTACCTGTTGTGTTTAAAAAAACAACAACCGCATATTCTTCACTGCATAATTTTGAACAATCTTCCGATGCAATAACGTTAAAATGAAGTTCTTCAGCAATACTTGTAACTACTTGTATGCCTTCTTCAATACAAGCATGTCTATAACCCGCCGTTGTTGTAATAATCAATGCCGTTTTGTTAGAAGCACAGCCTACAAGCAGGATAAAAAGTACTAGAGTTCGCACCATGATTGTGTCTCTTGGCTTCTAAGCACAGCGGAAACGAACTGCATACTTGCAAGTCCATCCTGTGAACCGATGACTGCGATGTCAGTGCCCTGAATGTTACCAGCGCAGTCCTTATATATATTGGCGAATGCTTCAACGAACCCTGCAGGGTGCCCAGATGGCGCCCGATTTTCAGTACAGTAATGAAAAGTTTCCGTGCCATCTTCCCCAGTAAATTTCAACGCATCGCATGATTCATGAGACCAAGTTAGCGAGCCCTTTTCACCCCAAACACGAACGGATACATGGTTGCGTTCACCTGTACAAACTTGCGAGCAAACCAAGTCGCCAACAACACCTTGTTCCATTTTAAATTGCACACTAGCGTGGTCGTCCACTTGCCTTCCAGCAACGAGGGAATGCACGTCTCCGCGAACTTCTTCGATAGCAAGACCAGTTGTAAAACGAGCAAGTTGCTCCGCGTGAGACCCTATATCACCAAGAGCGCCCGCTCCACTTTTTCGTGGGTCGGTTCGCCATGTTGCTTGTTTCTGCCCCTCTCGTTCAATTGGCTCTGCAAGCCAACCCTGTCGGTAATCCACACTCACCGTTCGGACCTTGCCGATTTCGCCTGCAAGAATACGCGCGCGCATCTCGCGAACTATTGGGTAGCCAGTGTATGTATAGGTCATCGCAAATGTCTGCGAGGAATTAGATACAACTTCAGCAAGTGCGATTGCTTCATCAAGTGTTCGCGTCATTGGTTTATCAAGGATGACGTGGTAACCAGAAGTGAGTGCAGCAGTTGCGATTTCTGCATGCGAATCATTGGGGGTCACAATGACGATGCATTCGACTTTGCCCTGTTCTTTTTCTATTAGTGCTTGCCATGACTCATACCCACGAATACCAAGTTGATTTGCACTTTCCATTGCTCTGTCTGCGTCAGAAGAAAGGGCGCCTGCCACTAGGTCAAATCTGTCATCAAGCTGCATCGCAGCACGATGGATTTCCCCAATGAATCCGCCAATCCCACCACCAACCATTGCAACGCGAACTTTTGTCATGCTTGCTCCGAAAATGCAGCATCGAATGCTTCGCCAGAAGGTGGAACAACATCCATTGACTGAAGGTAATCAAGTGATTCCATTGCACCCTGCCTGCGATCCATCCCTTCATCTTCCCACTCGACCGAAAGTGGTCCATCGTAACCGATGCGATTTAACGAACGAATAATGTCATCAAAATCAACGTCTCCTCTACCAACGCTTCTAAACTCCCAACCTCGCTGTGGATCCCCAAACGGCAGATGCGAACCAAGAATGCTCCGCTCGCCATTTGTGCGAATTGCAACATCTTTTGCATGCACGTGAAAAATGTGATCGGGAAATGTATCAATAAACACTGCGGGATCAATCCCTTGCCAAAGCAAATGGCTCGGATCAAAGTTAAACCCAAATGCTGGGTGGTAATCAACTACTTCAAGAGCACGCCTTGCTGTGGTAATGTCGTAAGCAATCTCTGCTGGGTGCACTTCAAGTGCAAACTTCACTTCATTCTTTTCAAACTCATCCAAGATTGGAAGCCATCGCCCCCGAAAATCGCCAAAGCCTGCATCAATCATTTTTCCGGGAGTTGGTGGAAAAAAGTAAAACTTGCCCCAGATAGATGAACCAGTAAAACCATTAACAACAGGAACACCAAAAGCGGAGGCCGCTCGTGCTGTTTGTTTCATTTCTTCGGCTGCTCGCTGGCGTACTCCTTCTGGATCGCCATCGCCCCAAACCGCTTCTGGAAGAATTGCTTTGTGCCGTTCATCGATTTCGTCGCAAACGGCTTGTCCAACGAGGTGGTTTGAAATAGCAAAGCAATCGAGGTTGTGTACTCGTAGCTGTTCCCATTTCGCTTTCAGCTCACTTTCGGGGGCGTGCACATCGAAGTGCCCGCCCCAACAGGCGAGTTCTAATCCGTCGTACCCACAATCGGAGATGAACGATGCAACCTCGTCAAGAGGTAGATCAGCCCATTGCCCTGTAAACATCGTCATTGGTCTTGTCATAAGCGCATCGTACCACTTTGTTGCGTTGACCATAGGTGGACGTAGAAATAACAAAGTGCTGCTAAAAAGCTTGCACTTGCCAAATGTCAGCAATATAACTGGTGTCCTCAGTCAGTTTATTAGTCGAGAGGAGCAATGCGAATGTTACGAAATGAGACAACATCACCGTGGTCTTGGAGTGCGATATGACCATTCTTATTCATACCGTAATCTGGCATATCTTTGAATTTGCTTGATGCGACTCTAGCATTCCAATCGTTAGACCACAATTCGTATTCGAGCATTTTTTTGCCGTTCAACCAGTGTTCAACATGCGGACCATCCACTACAAGTTTCACATGGTTCCACTCTCCTACTGGTTTTGTTGTATCGCAACAAGGCGCATGCAAAGCATAGTTTGAGCCAGCACTGGTCTTAGGGTCAAGCCCATTAGCGTGCGCTTTGTTATCGAGCACTTGCATTTCTGCGCCGGTTTGCCATACATAATCGTGGTCTTCGTCAACTCTGAAAAAAATACCACTGTTCCCGCCCTTTGAAATTTTCCATTCGAGCTCCAAAATAAAATCACTGTACTGCTTATCCGTGATGATGTCTCCACCCCCTTTTGAGTGTGTCAACACACCATCATCCAAACTCCATCCCCCAGGCAAAGTGTCTTTTTGAAACCCGCGCCATGGTGTGATCTCTGTTGTTTGAGGGGCACTTTGAGGTCCACAACCAACAATACATGTACTAAACAAAAGTAAAAATAGATGTTTCATCCCAAAAGGATAACAAGAGTTACTTAAGTTGGTGAAATAAAACTATTTTACCCGCCGAAACATATGGAATCTTTTGTATTGAACCATTCGACCACGTACTTCAACCGCTAGAATAGGTTGTTCTTTACCAAGAACAATCGATAATGTAGGATCATGAGCAGAAACATATCTACTAGAGTCAGATACGGTTTTTTAAAAGAGCACAGCAATATCAGGACCGATTGTGACTTTTTTAGACGGTAACGGGATATTATTTGCCTTTTCAGGGGTTAGCTAAGTTGACGGAGGTGTATCCTCCATCACTCGCCAGAAACAGAAAACAGAGCAGAATTATCGCTTTTTTAGGCATAAACTCGATAATCGCTTTGAGGGCTACCGCCGAGACACAAAGCATCAAAATACCCAAGTTAACATATTGAAAAATGTAACTTTTTTTGTGAAAAAAATTAAAGTATTTCTCTTGACATCATTGTCATTTTGACGCATATTGCATACATGGTGGTTTGGGGTCTCTCTCGACCCCTCCGCCAACTCAGGGTTTTACTGCTTGTTTTAGCATCAAAATCGTCTGAGGCGAG
>CAZURP010000124.1:0-5140 GCA_964623715.1 uncultured Isosphaeraceae bacterium
TTCGAGTCCCTCCGGGCCCACTTTTTCTTTTTACTTCGTGTGCCCTGTGTCTTTTTTTGAAAAAGTTTTAATTTTTTTGTGGACAATCTTTTTGCGACGGGTAAAATCTTTGCACCCGTCGGCGGGAGTTCGCACGAGTTTATTTAGACCATTTTCGCTTTTAAGAGGTTTTTCTGACCACGAACATAACCCTAAACCAGCACGTATCAAAGTGGCAATCAAATATATTTAGCTCACTGAGACGCAATGCTCGCCATCATCTCTTCGAGTTTCGGATTGGATGACCGTACCACAAAACAAATAAAGCAACGAAGAACAGGCGACTAAAAGAGAAACCAACCGACTTTTAAACGGCTGGATATTGGGGGATATTAAAATCCCATTTGACCCCAATGAGAAACTACCTCCAATGGCTTCCACAGCGCTGACGTTTTTAACGCACTGTTTGCACTGGTCTAGCGACGTCGTTTCTATCGGTTGTTGCTCAGATGCTATCCAAGAAAAGCGAGTGTTAGACAAGGACGAACAAACACTCAAATCAACATCCCTTGAATTCCTTCGAAACTGGTTTAATGGGGAAATAGAATTAGAACCAATTGTTCTGCCAAAGCGTTTCAACATAAACAAGCCAAAAAACATGAATTAAAAGTGATCACAAAACAACCCCGCGGGTCGTTTTTTGCAAAACAAAACAAAAACAACTCCGCGGGTCGTTTTTTGGTTAAAAGTCCCAGTCTTCAAACGGTGGTGGGAGGTGCACAATCGAATCGATTGCAGAAATTAATTCTAGGGACGCTTCAAGAGTACCGACCGTGGCGAGTGCCTGTGCAGTTGCAGCCCCAATCCAAAGGCGGGATAAATCGTTGATGGCACACGAAAGCAGAGGTAGGGAGTCGTCTTTTCCTTTAACCGCCGAAGACGATTCACCAAAGGTCACTATCCAATCGCCAGCAGTTCCTTGCCAAGAACAATCTTCTGGTAAGTACTGCGCGATTGGGTCAGTGAGTGAAAGTTGAAACGTAACCGATTCGCCCTGGAGCCGCATCGCTCCGATACAAGTAGCCACATTTAAAATGCGGCACTGTGTACACGCCTTTGTTCTTGGGCTTCCATCAAAATCACTACCTTTGCGCGATCGAAGGGTTGCGAATGGTCTTTCTAAAAAATCCTGCAACTGAAAACCCGCGGGCTCAGATAGGCGAACTCCATGTACTTGGTCAGAAAGAGATTTTAATACTGAGAACAATTCGACTAGTTGTTCTGGTGTTTGCCAAGCGTAACACCAGCAATAATACGGACCATGTTCGCCCTTTGGTTTTAGCCAAACAAAGTGAGTAAGATCACCTTTATAGTTTTCAAAACCAAGCCCAAAACTATTTTCTATCCAAGCGAGTTCACATGCAGTAGAGCCAATGCCATCAAGATTACATCCACCATGAACCCGCTTTCGGTTACGCCTGCAACTGTGGATTTTTTTTGCACCTTCTTTTGTGAGTCGCTTTGGAGCACGAGATAATTTAGGTACTTTTAGGTTGGCGGGGTCAATTGTGGAACTCCTGTGGTAACCAAGCGTGCCAAAACCAAGTTTGTTGTAATATCCTTGGTCGAACATTCCAAGCATTGAAACTGCCGCACCGTCCATTGCACTATGCGCAATTCCAAGTGCGGTTGTTTTGAGGGCGTGCCCCTTCATGCGAGCAACCCTACCTGTTAATACACCGGTAACAGCCGACATTGGTAGGTCTGTGTTTAAGTACATCACTTGTCCCGACCTTGTAAGTACAAGAACTTCTACTTCGCCATCTTGTTCTGTAACAAGCGACTTTGTATCGCTCACATACCCATCAAAAACATCTTTGTCGATGTCTTTACCCTCCATCCAGCCAACTTCACGCAAAATTCTCAGGCAATGCGCCTTGTCTTTGGGTTCATATGGTCGAATCATGGCATTATTGTAGAGTGCGAAATGCATTCTTGACATGTAGACATGTGTCGATACAATAGGAGTATGGCGGAAACGAATACAAACATCGATCTTCTTGAAATGGAAGCACTAGAAATGGCTGCCGGCTGTCTTCGGACGGTTGCGCACCCACACCGCCTGAGAATGCTGCAACTTTTGCTTCATGGCGAATTCACAGTCGGCGAATTGGCAAAAGCGTGTGACATTCCATCAAGTGGCGCCTCTGAACATTTAGGCAAAATGCGGGATCGTGGTTTGCTTACAAATCGCCGCCAAGGTCGCCAAATTTATTATTCCGTTGCTGAGCCCGGCCTTGCACACATCATGGAGTGCATCGAAAACCGCTTCAGGTAAACGTCCAACTTTTAGTTATCAACGAACACCGATCACCCAACTATTGCCGCACAAGGTACATAGACGTACCATGCACAAATGATGAAAAAATTATTAAACGCGGCGCTGGCAATTCTCATTATTGTGATTGTATGCAGTCTCATTGGAATTATGGTGCTCGATTCAATGGGACGAACCCTCGTGAAAACCGCCGGCAGCGAAGGCCTCGGCGTCCCAGTAACAGTTAAAAGTGTACATGTAGGGTTCTTTTCAAACGACTCTCATCTAAAGGAGATTCAGATTGCAAACCCAGAGGGCTTCACTAATCCAAATCTATTGTCAATTGAACGAGCTGATATTGATTTTGGAATTTTTAAACTCTTTAACAAACAAGTCGTGATCCCCACAGCCACTATTTCTGGAGTTCATCTTGATCTTGAACAAACTGGTGCAACATCAAACATTGAAACAGTGATTAAACACATTTCTTCAGACGAAACACCCGAGCCAGAAAACACCAAGTCATCATTTGTGATTAAAACACTTAATATTACAAACATCTCAGTGACTGCTCGCGGTAAATTTACGGCTGTAGGCAGTGGTGCAGTGACTGCGCACATCAAAGAAATTGTCATGCACGATGTTGGCACAAACAGCGACGGCGAAGTCGCGATCGAAGCTGTTACAAGCGCCCTCACTCACGCGATTATGGATCGCCTTTCAAAACATCCCGTAGAGGGATTCTCAAAACTCGCGTTTTCACGTGTAACAGGACTGATCGATAAACTTCCAGTGTTCAAACAACTTGGCATTGGTAATTTAATGCAAGGTGTAACCGACGGGCTCGGTAAGGGCGTAGACGACATTGTTGGAGGTATTGGCGATTTGCTCGGTGGCGGCAAAAAGAAAGATTGACTCCGGGTCAATCTGACCGCGGGTCAACTTGACCCCGGGTCAAACTAGTCAAAGCCACGAATCGTCGCGGCGGAGCCACGCGGGGAGTTTGCACCACACACGTTTTGGAATTGCCATTGCAATAAAGCCAACGCCGAAAAGTACAAGAATAGGTAAATACTGCGGAAAGTTATCTGCAAGGAAAATTGCACTGCCAAGTGAGAAGATACCTACCAATACAAGTACCCGTCCCCTGAATGCCAACCATCGGTTTCGCTTATCCATGCGTGAACCTCTCCTGCGTTGTGTGGATAATACCCTACTACAAACTTTTTTGCCAAAAATAGACTAAAAGTGAATAAGACAAAAAACTGTATTTTTTAATAACTAAGGACAGTTTCCAAAAGCAGCAACAATGGCTAACAGGTCAGAGACATTGATCGTGTCATACGGCGCAACGATATCCGCGCCATTTCCATCTGTTCCCCACGCACCAATAAGTGAAAGCAGGTCTTCTACATCTACGGATCCATCAGCATCAACATCTTCAATGCACGTAATTGTTGCGCTTCCAACATACGTTTGCCAACCAGCAGGAGTTTGATATTCCCCGATGTACCAAAAACGCACATCGTTGTTTGGATCAACGGTCATGTCAAAATAATCACCCCAGCGACCATCTGCACCAACACTTCCTTCGACTACTTTTGTAGGAATACCCATCATTCCAAGCGTGTCATTTTGTTTTCGTCCAACAATGTACAGTTCAGGATTTACCGAACTACTTGCACTTGCAACAACCACCGCAGTTTCACCACGTCTATTGGCAGCAATTGCAGGAAAGAAAGTTGACTGCCCAGCAACAGCAGCGTCTCCGCTTTGCAAAAGAACCGGCGGGGTTGACGGCCAGTTCGTTACATCTATTTCATACCACCGACCAACTGCATTTACACCAGTTCCCTCAATACCATTTGCTGTCCACAAACTTCCCCCGCGATAATGGGCATTCATAATTCTTCCATCGAGTGCGCTGATCGTTCCACCCGGATTTGGCACACCACCGCCAGGTGTTCCATGGTATGGCACAGCGACAAATTCACTTACAACCGAAGGATTAGTTGGGTCGTTGATGTGTGATACACGCAATTCTGTGCTGTTTCTTCGTCCCACAAAAAACGCAGAAGGTGCGTTGCCGTAATGTTGCGAGCACTGCATACTTGCATGATCAGACTTTCGTACATCCGCAATGACAACAGGGTCACCCACAAGCATTGGGGTCTTATCGAATACACGATATAACACGCCGCCCCACCCACCATTATTTAGACCAAATAGGTTGCCCGTTACATAGTAGTATCCAGCATCAAAGCCAAGACCGGGATAATCAACCCAATAGGTGTTTCCGTTGTTTGTATTTGTAACCACCGACCACGTGCGATATTTGTACCAAACACCGTTTGGATCGCTATCATCACTGACCGCAATCGTAATCCACGATTCGTCATATCCATATTGTTCGAGCGCTAGAACCACGAAACGCTCTGCGTGTGGATCGTAAAAACACTTTGGGTCAAACGTAAAGTCGCCACAGTTCACATCTTCAAAGAAGCCCGGAGTACCGGTGCTGTCTAGGTTTGCGGAAAACTCTTCGTTTCCATCCTTGTCGTAAAACGCAACCGCCATATTAACGGTCACTACGACATGGTCTGGACCAACAGCGAGGCTTGGGTCTGGTGGATTCCATACAGTATTTGGAATGGCATCAAATCCGCCCTCGTCATTGATCGACGTGTTTGAGTTTCCAAAGCCAGCACGAAGGGTGTTTGGTGGACCATTTTCTTCAAATTGTGGTTTTTTGTGCGAAGGTAAAAACTTTGCAGGGCGGGGGTGGTTACCAGGAATTGGCCCCGTGATTTGGTGCCGATTGGAAAAAGCATTTGTGTCGATGAT
>CAZURP010000125.1:0-5139 GCA_964623715.1 uncultured Isosphaeraceae bacterium
CCGAAAAAATCGGTGAATCTCCCAAAGCATCAATATCAAAAGAAAACGAAACTAAAAAACCAACGTTAAAAAAACCGACGCTTAACTCGGCAGGCGAATAAGTACACAAACATGTCCCAACTTCCATCCGAAACATTACAAGGATATTCAGCCCCTTCAGTAAGGCAATTCAGCGTGTTTCTTGAAAACAGAGTTGGACGGCTGCTTGACCTTCTACGTCACTTCGATGACGCATCCCACGTACATGTGATGGGGCTTAATGTTATTGACTCATCTGACCACGCAGTCATCCGCATGATTCCAGACAATGCAGATGCTGCAAGGCATTTACTGCGGGATCTAGGCATCGCCTTTTCAGAAACGAACGTCATAGTTACTGTGATCGACGAATCTCACTCACTTGCTGATCTTTGCTTGTACTTACTTGGAGCGGAATTGAACATTTTGTTTATCTATTCCCTTATCCAACAATCAGCGATTGGTGACTCCGTTGTAGCCGTAGCAATTGACGATTTAACCCTCGGAGGCAACCTATTGTTGAAAAAAGGTTTCAACTTGCTCGGCGAAGGCGACCTGAAAGTTTAGGGACTTCCGAGACTTGTGCGGGTAGAGTGATTCATTTTTTGCCACAGAGGGGGCAGAGATCGCAGAGAAAAATAAATAAACTGTATTACTCAGCGGCTCAGCGGCGATTCTTAGAACGAATGCAACTAGTGCATCCTTTTATCTAGCAGGCAATGAACCGAGAAAATTGTAATGTGGTGGTATTACCCACTCAAAAGTCTGAAACTCTAAAATTAAACAAAAGCCACATTTTCAATTTTCGGAACTGCGCCCACATTCGCTGCCTCTTGCAAAAACCGGTGCACCGCTTTCTTCCCCTTGTCACCAAAATCTAATGTCCATTTATTGACATACATTTCAACGAACTCGTCGGTACACGCCATGTCAATTCCACGTCCCCACTGGGTTGCCCAAGCGAGAGATTTTTCTCTATTGGCCATTGCAAACTGGATGGACTCTAACAACAAATCAGTAATTTTTTCTGTTGCACCATCACCAAACCGTTGGTCAAGGTCTTTTCGAATCGCGTTTCCGCCAAGCGGAAGTGGTAGAGACGTCGTCTCTTTCCACCATGCTCCTAAATCACACACTTCGTACAACCCATGTTCATCATACGTGAGTTGCCCTTCATGAATCACAACGCCCGCATCGAATGAGCCATCCAAAACCGCTGACATTATCTCAGTAAATTCGACCGGCTTCCACGAAATGTTCCTTCCCCCAGCAAGAACACGTAACGCTGCAAGCGCGGTGGTTCTCAGTCCAGGGACTGCGAATGTTGGGTTCGAATCAAGTAGCGCGTCCACTGTTGTTTCTTGTTTTGAAACAACTTTTGGTCCATACCCATCGCCAAGTGAAGCACCACATGCTGTCAAATCATACAAGTGTGCGACTGCAGGGTAATGCGCGATGCTAATTGCAGTTATGTCATAAGCATTATGTTCTGCTTCTGCATTGAGCGTCTCTATGTCTTTCATGACGAGTTCGAATGAAAAATCGCCAACATCAAGCGAAGGTCCACTCCCATCAATGTCCGCAAGTGGCCACCACATAAAGGCATCATCGGGATCGGGGCTGTGCGCGAGCGTTATTAATTGAGTCACTTTTTTGTTTCCTTAGGCACGAGCGAAGCGAGTTTTCGTCGCATAATTTTACCCGTCGGGTTTCGAGGCAATTCGTCAAGTTGCGTAATTGATTTTGGCACTTTAAAAGGTGCAATTGTTTCCCTGCACCACGAACGCAACTTTTGTTCATCGAACGATGCGCCCTCTCGCAACTCAACAAAAGCGACTGCGACTTCACCTCTTGAAACATCGCTCCTTCCTACAACACCTGCGGCATTAACATCAGGATGATTTGTCAAGACTTCCTCGATTTCCCTTGGAAAAACATTTTCACCACCGATAATGAGCATTTCCTTGATTCTGCCTGTGATGTATAAAAAACCTTCTTCGTCGAGTTGCCCCATGTCCCCGGTTCTGAAATATCCTTTGTCATCGAAAGCGTTTGTAGTTTCATCTTCGAGGTTGTAGTACCCCTTCATAATATTTGGTCCAGTAATTCTGATCTCGCCGTCCTGCCCAGCGGGCAAATCGTTTTCGTTCTCGTCCACAATTCGTTCATGCACATCGACAACTGGTTTCCCAACAGTCCCGCGACGTTGCTCCTCTGGTCTACATAGGTTTGTTACAGGGGATGTTTCAGTTAATCCATACCCTTCTAAAATCACCATTCCTAGCTTCTCTTTAAATCCTTCGTAGACCGCATCAGGTAGTGCTTCACCACCAGACAACGCAAGACGGACCGAATCAAAGTCACTCGGCATTGCACTTTTTGCGTTCAAGATTGCGTTAAACATAGAAGGTATAGCCAACATTACAGTTGGCTTTTGTTCTCTCAATAAGCCAAGCACTTTGCTTGGGTTAAACCGAGCGCTGTACACTGCCTTTGCGCCAATCGCTGAAGGGATAAGTGTCGTTGCGGTAAAACCGAAACTATGAAACTGTGGAAGTAGCCCTAAAAACACATCGTTCTTTGTAAACTCTACCCACTGTTTACACTGCTCGACATTTGAATACAGGTTACCCGCTGTAAGCATCACGCCCTTAGGCTTGCCCGAAGTTCCTGAAGTGTACAAAAGTGCTGCGAGCATATCGTCGTCGCTCTTTACAGATTTGCGTACAGGAGGCAATCCACCAAAAGACAACTTGTCAAGTTTAATTGTGTTTATGCCATCGGGCAGCCCACCAATCATGTCAACCATTGCATCAACAGTAATAACTGTATCTACTCCACTGTCTGCGATAATGTAATCGATCTCATCTTTTGAAAGTAAATAATTCAGTGGGACAACGGTCTTTCCTAATGACCAGATTGCAGTTGTACAAACGGGAAACATTCCAGATGTCGGAAGTAGAATTGCAACGTGTGGTTTCTCACTCTTGATATGTTTTGCAATATGCCACGAAGCAATCTGCAATTCTAACCCTTTCCACTTTCGATAATCGTCAACAATAAGTGTCTTGAAGGGACACCTTCGCCATGTTTTGTAAATGGATGTCAGAAGTTGCATCGTGTTTGTTCCTAAGAGGGTACGATACACGCTGGAACAATACTATGCGAATACCCCATTTCACCCTCCTTCTCACGATTATTCTTTTTACTTTTAGTTGCGAATCGAACAAAACTAGTTCACTTGATCTCTCGCTAAAGGAGTACAACCAAGGGCAGTGGCGACTTTCTGAAATGTGGGCTAAAAAGGCAATAGAAAGCGGCGAAAGTATCGATGAGGGGGAATACATGGTTGGCCTCTGCGAATTCCAACTCAAAGACATCGATTCCTCAAAACAATGGTTCGAAAAAGCATCCAAATCTTCAAATGAAGAAGTGCAGGGAAAAGCAAAAGCAATGCTCGGCATCATTGCGTCAAGTAATGGGGAATACGCCGTTGCAGAAATCGCATTCAAATCCGCATCTATACATCTTGTTGGCAATGATAAACGCGAAGCAGACGCTCGCAGCGGGAACGCGCTCATCTCAGGAGAATTCACCCTTCAGTTTGGTGCTTACCGTTCAAAAGCAAACGCTGAAATTGCCCTAAACACTCTCTCGGGAACACTTGCAAAGAGTGGGTTAGGCACGCCACACATAGTGAAGGAAGTGGGCACATTGGGAAAAACAATGTTTTTAGTACAAGCAGGTCGATTTACCTCCAGAAAACTTGCCTCTTCAAGACGCGGTCTAGGGGATTTACCTCAGTGCATTGTGGCTGTTTCTCCTTAAGCACAATGCCATTCCATAGACGATAATGCAATGACGTAAATGGCAAAAACCTCAGGACATAAAAATAAAACGAGTAACGCAAACCGTAGGGAAACGGTTATGCGAAATTTGCCTAAGCAAACCATTTCTATCATGCGGTTGTTTCGGAAGCCGGATTTTTTGCGCACGTGCTCTATCATTTTCCTTTTCTTAATAACCGTTTCAATACTCGCTACCTGGTCGAGCGAACAGATCAAAGTGCACGACGGTCAAATTGCTTCCGAAACAAGAATCAAACGAATTGATTTTCAGTACGACGACAATGTTTCAACAGAAGCGAAACGTACCGCTGCGAGAAACGCTTCACCAAGAATTTACGTAGTCAACGAGACATTTTTAGAAGTACTCAAGGCGTCTCTGCTTGGATTGCCAACTGCTGTTTCGGGTAAGTCTTCTATCGATGACGTGGCTACCGAACTCGTGGAACAATTCAAACTCACTCCCGAATCTTTAACCACTTTGCAAAGCATGTCCAAAGAAGGAGAGCCAACATACGCTTGGAAACGCTCTGTTTCAAAAATTGTTCAAAACATTCAGAAACAAACCCCACTTCTAACAAGCGAAGAATTTCAAGTTTTTACAACAACACCCTCTTCAAACAGGGAACTATTTCTCGGGGCTGGGAGAATCATTCGGCCGTTCCAAGCAGATGCTATCCCACTCCCCGCTAATAAAGGCGATGTACCCGACATGAAACTCGCTGAGTTGATTAGTGCTGTTGATTTTCCTGAATCACTCGTTCCAAACGTGGAGTCGAGACTTGTTAGTTCCAATCAACCAAGTTTACAACTCGACGTTGAGGACACCCAAGCAAGAGCTGAAGCCGCCGCAAGCGCAGTTGAACCCGTTGTTGTAAAACATTCTCGGGGAGAAATCATCTGGCGAAAAGGCGATACTATCACCGCTACGCAATATGAAAATGCGATCTTAGAGCAAGAACAGTTTTCAGCAAATTCTACTTTTTTGCATCGGTGGGTTCCTCGAATCGGTTCAATAGGTTTGCTTGCGATGCTTTCTGTTTTCATCGGTGCCTACACTACCTCCGCTAATCCACGAGTCTCGAAGAACCCGTTACGACTTTTTGCACTCTGCCTTTTAATGGCGCTCATGCTTGCACTTACAATTGTCGTAACATTGCAATCGCCCGCTTTTGTGTACCCTGCAGCGATTGTGCCGTCACTACTTGTCGTCACGATTATCACTTTGGCGTATGGACAACGGATGGGCATGTTCATCGCATTTACACAATGCGCT
>CAZURP010000126.1:0-5108 GCA_964623715.1 uncultured Isosphaeraceae bacterium
GCTTTTACGTAGGCATTATCGGTATCTGCGTAACGGCTTTGCTCCACGTAATAGTGAAGACCCCCTGCCAAAATGGCGAGAACGGGAATGGTCAGCAAAAGAGGCGCTAAAAGGCGTGGAATTTTTTTAACGGTTATCACCAGTGGTTCTCCCTATGGTCGGGAGTAAAAGTGAAATTAACGCTTCAAACAAGTACGCGAGCAATAACGCGACAAGTAACGGAATTGTAATATCGCGCATCGCATAGCCAAGCCAAACTCCGCAAACAATTATCACCAACAAAAATAAATCTCGAACCCATTGAATTTGCCAGAGGTGCAACTTTGTTATATCGTGTTGTGGGTTGTTTTCGTTTTCATTCATTGGTGGGCAGACCTTACAGGTTCGCGCCAATGCATTCGGCTAATTCGCACTGATGAAAAGCTTCATCAAATTGAAAGACAGATCGAAAATCGTTTTCAGAATCTTGCTCGCTCGTACGAAGAAGTTCAAGGTCCACCATCCGAAATACGATGGCTCCGAAATCTTCAGTTCTGTGCACGCCCCAGTGGTTGAGTACAACGGGCGCGAGGAGTCCAAATCGCGAAATTGCAAAATCTCGCAAACCCATACAAAGTTGTTGCCCGCTCACGTGGTGGTCGAGCTCATCAAGCTCGAAACGACTCGCGGATCTTGCGGTAAACAATTCTGATGTGTACCCCAAACCATCTTGCACAAACGAAAACGCAGCAGGTGCATATTTTGTGCCGTTGGCGATCTGCGACCAGTCGAAAGGGATGGGAATGGATACTTGGCTCATAGGACGCCATCATATCGGCGAAATAGGCGTTTCTGCCACAATCTCCCCTTTTTTCACTACGAAAATGGCGTTTTATGGCATTTTTTCGCTTGGGGAGCATAAACCCACTCAGGAGATGCACTTACCGACAACAAGGACGCAAGCGAATCACATCCAGCAAATCCCAGAAGTCCAGCAGTCCTTCCAGCCTCGAGCGTTACGAGGGTGCTGTCGAGACCAAGCGCTCTTGCTCCATTCACGGTTGCCATCGTGAGTAACAACGTAGGATCCGCAGCATCACGCTGAAACAATAAACGCATTTCATCAAGTACACTAATTCGATCTGGTGTATCAAGACAAAGTAACGAATCTGTACCAAGGGCAACGTTCACGCCAATCTCGACCATCTCCAGCCATCTATGTTCGGAATGACCGAAATATTCGCTCGCTCTTGGGCAATAAGCAACACTCATGTTGGATTGCGCCAACAATGCAACATGAGAGTCTTCTAGGTAATTTAAATGTACTCCAATAAATCGTTTACCTTCTGCAAGTTTGAGTGCACCTTCCAATGGATGTATTCCCCAAGGTATTTTCTTGTCATCCCAAACTCCAAGCCGTTTTTCAAGTTCAGTTACTGCACCCGTTCTTGTTTGAGCGTATTCAATTTCTTCGAGTGTTTCACAAAGATGCGTAGCGACAAGTCTCTCACTCTCAAATGCCGCGGCATACGTCTCCATCGAACAAGAGTATGGCGCATGTGGCGAGAGAGCACAATTTGCAGACAATTGCTGAATTGCATGCGCTACTTCTTTTTTTGTTTTAGACGATTCGATCAACTCATGAAAAGTAGTGACGTGTTCAATCTCAGAAGTCAGTGCAGACGATGCACTACTCCCAGCAATATCACCCAAGATTACGTTGCCGCCAACATGGGCAAGCTCTAACCCACGCTTGACAGCATTCGATACGCCCTTGGTGTCTCGCCGAATCGGTGAAACCACTTCGACAACCCAGTCACCAAACGAAGCACGTGCTGGCATAATGCCTACGCCACTTAAGTCTAAATGTGTATGCACATTGACAAAGGAAGGCGTAACCAAACCGTTAACTTGGGTAATTTCAACACCATTTGGTTGGCCAATTTCTTCAGGTGTTCCCGCGCACACAATAGAATCACCGTCGAGAAGAATTGCTCCCGGCGAAGCTAAACTGCCTCGATAGTCTGCAATTGCGTCTGCATGGATGATTTTTCTAGTCATTCGTTGTCTCAAAGGGTGTTGTAGCGTGTTTGAATTGATACACTGTACACGAAGTTGGGACGGATCCCGACTAAAGAAGCGCCATACGAGGAGGATCCCACCATGCGCAAAACAATACTTTTCACAACGGGCATTATGACACTAGTCGGCTTTTCCGCAACTGGTTGCGTCAAGCACGACCGGTACGATACCGCACGAACAACCACACACTCACTACAAGAGCAACTCGTTGCAGCTCAAACCGATTGCAACACTGCAACAAATGCACTCTCTGCTCGCGAACGACAACTCGCACAAGCTGAGGCAAATTTGAACGCATTGCAAGGTCAATACGACTTACTCGCAACCGAACTTGACAATATCGATGCAGAAAACAACCAACTGCTTACGACTGTTGCTGATATTAAATTCGGACCACTTCCAATTGCAACACAGCAGAAACTTGCGGCACTTGCAGCAAACTATCCAGAAGATATGTGGTTCAACGCTGAAACGGGCATGATTCGTTTCGGTAGCGACTTTACATTCTCAAGCGGGCGTGCAACTATGCGCAAAGGTGCAACCGATGTTATCGACCGCGTTGCATCGATACTCAATTCTGATGAAGCGAGTAATTTTGAAATCGTTGTAATGGGTCATACCGACAACATTCAACCAAAATCGTCTGCTGGTCGTTACCCTACAAATTGGGAACTTTCTACAGCACGTGCAACAAGTGTTGCAAAAACGCTCGCAGCTAGTGGCATCGACCCCTCACGTTTTGAAATTTCTGGCTACGGTGAATACCGCCCGCTAGTAACAAATCGGACAGACGGCACAAAAGAAAACCGCCGAGTCGAAATCTATCTTCGTCCAATGGCAGACACCTTTGCGTGGGATGCGCCTTCAACAACCACTGAAACCGTGACTGTTGACACGATAGAAGAACCTATGAAATAATTGAAGCTGATGTTTCAATGCATACGTTTCCATGTTACACACCGATTCCCTCCCAGGAGTCGGTGTGTTTCTTTGGTTGCAACACTCTGCTTTATTGCATCGCTTGCAGCTGATTTTCCTGTCACCGGAATTCCCAACGAACCCCTTATTCGCTCTAACCCACGCATCTACGATGTCACCATTCGAGTAACCCCAAGGAGCAGCATGAGTTTGGGTTGGCCGTACGTTGAAAAAACAAACTGGAGTTTCCTCACTCCAACGTCATTTCGCGTCACAAATCAAGTCAACAAGGACCTACCTTTCACCTCCGAGGCTCTTGGCGACCAAGCAGAACAGTGGCGTGTTTCGATTGACGCGGATGCATACCAAATTCACTTTACAGAGACCGCCTACAAGAGCACACTTGATGATGCCGTCGCTTCCGCCATTCCATGGAACGAAGATTGGGAAAAAGACGTTGCGTTCTACCTTAAACCATCCCTGTATCTGCGAAGTAGAGACGAACTCTTCAGCAAGATAGTAGTTAACAACATCAACAAAGAGACTATGACCCCGCACCTTTGTGCAAAAAAATTAATCCAATATTGTTTGCAAAACACAAACAGCAATGGCGAATTTGCAAACAACGAGGACATGCGAACGACTGGTCTGCAAATACGTGGAGCAAAATATGCGCTCACCAGCGAGAAGCAAGTCAGCGCAACGGATGCGCTCTGTGCCTGCGTTGCCTCATTACGAGCAGCGGGAATACCCGCGAGACCAGTCATTGGTATAACAAACGTCAATCAAAACGGAAGCAAACTCAAACAGCCAGAATATGTTGTCTGGGGTGAGTACGCGCTTGCAGGAGCAGGCTGGGTTCCGTTCAATGCTAAACAGTTACGAGGAACTGTGAACAACCTGAGCCTCCAAGAACCTTGGGATGGTTTAGGATCATGGAGACTACTGAACCACCGCGTGCCAATCGCTCTAAATTTTAGCTTGTACGATGCTAAGGGTGCCATCCAAGAAATTCAAATGCAATTCCGAAGTAGCCCAAACGAATAAAAACGATGATGTACGAAGGGCCTAGCCAAGAAGATATCGAACGTTTTTCCTCTGACGAAAGTGGTTATTGCCCGAATTGCGGAGAAGAAATCTGGGATGACGTTACCCAATGCCCAGCTTGTGGACAGTGGATACAAGGAAACACCGCACACCGAACTCCGGTGGAAAATGCGTTTCGCAAAAAGATGATTATCCTCATCATCGCGCTCGCACTTGGCTCTTTCGTCCTTATTCAAGTCTTCTAAGACAACTAGCCGGCACAAACCAAAGATAACGTCCGAGAGTAATGCTGTTTATAGCGTGAAGCCCTATTAATTGCATGCTTTGGTGGACGCTCGCTCAAGTTGGTGCATCTTGTCAATGTAGCGCGTCGCTACCCAAAACTAAAGAGAAGATTGAGAGACAAGAGATGAACGAACGTAATATAGAAGAGAGAATGTGCAGGCTGATTGAGCAACTTCAGACACTTCCCGAAGAACATCGGGAGAAACTTGAAAAGCTCTGTCAACACGACGGTGCCCAGCGATCTCAGATTGAGGAGTCTGTCGCGAAACTTCAAGATTCACTCGATTACCTCCGCCTGAGTGTGAAGTACATGGTGTTCGACCTTGAAGCAACCCGCAGAGAGAACGTGTATCTTCGTAAACTCGTTGAGCAAATCCGCAGAGATAGTACACGTCAAGACGATCGCGACGACAACCGCTTCTTCGGCGGCGAAGGCTCCGACTGAAAAACCCGGCTACACTTTCAGACTAAACTAAGAGAGTTTTGAAACAGCTCGGCGAGCTCCTTCAGGTGCGTCATCAAGAAGCTGCTTCAATGTAACTTTATCACCCTGCAACTCCCGCAATAATTTCGCAAGGTGCTGCTTTACTAAGAACGAATATTGTTTGAAGTAACCTTCTAGTTCCGTACGGTTAAAGCGAGTCAACGGGTCATCCATGCCTGTTTGCGCCATTGCCCACTCCATCAACCCTTTTCCGCTCAGGTCGTATTTATACAACGCAAAAGTTCGGCGCAATCTATGATCAAGCGTGTTGAATGGGTCTCTGCAAGCGAGAGGAATATTGAACATAATTTCT
>CAZURP010000127.1:0-5092 GCA_964623715.1 uncultured Isosphaeraceae bacterium
GTCAAGCTCTTTAAACAGCTCGCCCACACCTCGGTCATCGTTGTCGCGTACATCAGCGCCAAAGCCCATTGCAGAACCTTTACCGCGCTGAGCGATGATCTTGTCCAAACCCGCGAAAGCGCCGCCACAGATAAACAGAATGTTCGTTGTGTCGACTTGCAGGAATTCCTGTTGTGGGTGCTTACGACCACCCTGTGGTGGAACGTTCGCAACAACACCTTCAAGCATTTTCAAGAGTGATTGCTGCACACCTTCACCAGAAACATCACGAGTAATGGAAACATTCTGCGTTGTTCGGCCAATTTTATCGATTTCGTCGATGTAAATAATACCATGCTGGGCTGCGCCAAGATCAAAATCAGCCGCTTGCAACAATTTCAACAATAAATTTTCAACATCCTCGCCGACATAGCCAGCTTCCGTTAATGTTGTCGCGTCTGCAATTGCAAAGGGCACGTTCAAAATTCGAGAAAGTGTTTTTGCAAGCAACGTTTTCCCGGTACCCGTTGGACCAAGGAGTAACACATTTGATTTGTCCAACTCGACTTCTCGGTCAGCGTTGTCAATTTGTGAAAGTCGTTTGTAGTGGTTATGCACTGCTACGGAAAGAGCACGCTTCGCTTTATCTTGACCAATAATATATTGATCTAAATATTCGTTTACTTGTCGTGGTGTAAGAATAGAACTGAATGTCGGACTCGCATTCGTAATCCGCCTTCGTTCTTGTTTGAAAATATTTTGGCATAAGTCTGTGCAATTTGAGCAGACATAAATCTCGTTAGGACCTTCAACCATCGGTCCAACTTCGCGCGAGGTTTTGCTGCAAAAAGAACAACTCGTGACCCGGCGTCCTTGAAAACCATCGTCACCCCCGGATCCACCTGAACCCGACCCACCGGATCCACCGGATCCACCGGAGCCACCTGAACGATTTTCGTCGCCGAACTCACCTCCAAGAGGAGCACCATCCAAAGGAGGGATGTTTGGGGGTGTATTGGTATCACTTTTGTCAGTCATTCTCTGCTTTTCTCTCTTTTACTCTACTACGAAACAATAATTCTTCAAAAGTATTGTGGCACAAAAAAGGACCGGTGACCACTTATTTTCCAGATCCTTTTACGTTTTACTATAGTTCAATGCCGTTTTTCATGGATATCGGTCGTTGTATTGTTGACACCTTGAATAATTGAATCTTTGGCACGCTCATATTCTTGGTGAGTGATTGCACCCTCATCCCGCAATTTTTTGAGATCGCCAAGTGTAAATGCAATCGTCGTCGTCGGGGGTTGTTTTAATTTGCTGCGTAACCCCAGAATAATCACTCCGCCGACAATAGTAAAAGCAAGCAACAAAATAACAGCGGGCAAGATGTCCGTAAAACCCACCGCAAGTGTCATTACGACTTACTCGAAGATTTCTTTGTCGTTTTCTTTTTCGCCGTCTTCTTCGCTGTCTTTTTGGCAGTCTTTTTCTTACTCGCAGATTTCTTCGCGGTCTTCTTCTTCGTTGTCTTCTTCACAGGCTCGCCACCTTGCAGTGCTTGCCATTCTTCGAGCGGCATATCGGTGACGGTGCACGCAGCAACCAGTTGGTCTGCCGCTTTCTCTTCGCGAACCACCGCTTGGATTTGTTGCAACTGACCTTGTTGTGCAAGCGCGTTACGCATTTCTTCTGGGCGCTTGCCATTCTGCATCGCAAGTTCCGCAACGCGAGAATTGACTTCCATCTCGTTCACGGTCACATGAAAGTGATCTGCGAGCTTGCTCAAGATAAAGAATGTCTTCAATCGCTTTTTCGACTCATCCGCAGAACCACCGCGAACCTTCGCGACTTCAGCTTCTACTTCATCCATTGTCATTCTGCCTGACGATTGAAGTTCTGTTCTAAGACGTTGCAAGTCTCGGTCAGCTTGCATCGCGGTCGTTTTTTCCGGTAGTTCCATTTCGACTCGGTTGGCAATTTCTTCCGTTGCTTGTTGTCGTAAAACAGAAGCTTGGTCTTTGTCTCTTCGCTGTTCGAGTGCAAGTTTTACTTGTTCTTTTAGCATTTCGGCGTTTTCAAGGCCAAATACAGCAACCAATTCATCGTCTTCAAGTGGATTGATTTTCACCGCTTGCACAACATTAAAGGTGACGACAACTTTTGCTCCACGTACTTCTTCAAGTTCGTGCTCTTCGGGCCCGTCGGTTTTGATTGTAATCTCGTCACCAACTGATGCGCCAGCGAGCACTTTGCCGAGGTCGTCAATTAAAAGCCCAAGCACTTCACCGCCAGCGTCTTCCGCTGGAATAGTGAGTCGTGTTTGTTCTGTCTTGTAGAACGGCTCGTCCTTGCCATCAAGGTGCACGACTGCAGGACCAATAAGGAACGATCCTTCGTCGGCTTTACCGTCGAGTTCTTCAAGGTTCCCGTTTCGCACTTTTTGTCGCTCGATTTCTTCGTCGATGTGCTCGTCACTGACTTCCACAATCGGGCGTGTCAGTTTGATATCATCAAATGCTGGAAGGTCGAATTCAGGCATAACTTCAACTTCAAGCGAGAAGGAAAGTGGTTTGCCTTCTTCAAGGACAACTTCTGTCGGATCGCCAACTGGTTCTGGCTCACCGAGAGGTTTAAGTTCAAATTCTTCTATCGCATTCTTCCACGCATCGGAAACTATTTCATTCCGCGCTTCAGAGCGAAGGGATTCACCAAATCGCTTTTCAAGAATATGCGCTGGTACTTTGCCCTTGCGAAAACCTGGAATAACTGTTTGATTTCGAAGCATGCCCATCGAATCTTGCAGTTTGGAAGCAACCGTTTCAGATGGAACGGTGATGTTGACTCGCTTTCGAGCTGGGCCAGCATTTTCGATAGTAATTTCGTAGGGTTGCGTTGCAGTAGTCATAATAGATAACCTTCTTTCGAGCCCCATATCATAGCGTAAAACGCGCCCAAAGGCGCTTTACCTGATAAACAACATTTCTGTGTACGATGGCAATGGCCAAGTATCGTCTGGAACTAATTCTTCAAGATTGTCTGAAATCACTCTTGCCTTTGCCATAGCAGGCAGGACGGTATCTCGAATGAATTCAGCGAGTAACTGCGCGTCGTCAAAATCCTGCGAAAGCGAGTCCTGAATCTGTTCTATAGAAGCTTGCAGGGATTCTGTGTACCTCCCAACATCCGTCAATCGCCCGAGTGACCGGCTGCAGTCGATTGAAGTCTCATGCGAGGCAGAAACAATCGAAGCCAACTCGCCTTGGTACCGCAATGCAGCAGGTAAAACTTGCGTCGAAAGCATTTGCAGAAGGGTGCGTGCTTCGATGCCAACTTTAGTTGCATACGTCTCGAGCATAACTTCTTCGCGAGCTCTTAGTTCTCTGTTCGTGAGAACGTTGTAGAAATCGAACAAGGCGAGTGCTTTTTCAGAAACAAGTGCGGAAAATGCATCTGGAGCCGTCATTAAATTTGGAAGGCCGCGACGTTTCGCTTCATCGTGCCATGCTTGCGCGTAATTGTCGCCATCAAACACAACTTTACGGTGTTCTTTGAGAATGTCTTGGAGCAAAGTTCTTACCACTGTGTCGCGCTGCTCTACGGAAGTACTTCCTGCAAGTCTTCCTTCAAGTTGCGTTGCAATGTAGTCAAGTGATTCTGCAATAATGGTGTTGAGGATAGTGTTGGGCCACGCGATTGTCGAAGTCGAACCAACGGCTCTAAATTCGAATTTGTTCCCCGTGAAAGCGAATGGGCTTGTTCGATTCCGATCTCCGGAATCGCGATCAATATCAACCATTGCCTCTGGACCAAGGTCAAGCATCCCACCGTCGCGAGCGGAACGCGACTCATCCGCTTCGATTTGGTCGAGAATATCGCTGAGCATTTCTCCAAGAAAAATCGAGATAATGGCAGGAGGTGCTTCATTTGCTCCAAGACGGTGATCGTTTGCTGCAGACGCAACCGAAGCACGAAGCAAGTCAGCGTGCAAGTCAACCGCACGAATGACTGCACAAAGGAACGTAAGGAACTGTGTATTCTTTTGCGGTTCTTTTCCAGGACTCAGTAAATTTTTGCCCGTGTCTGTCGCGATTGACCAGTTGTTGTGCTTTCCAGAACCGTTCACGCCAGCAAAAGGCTTTTCGTGCAAGAGGCAGCGGAAGCCGTGCGCTTCTGCAGTTGCCTTGAGGATTTCCATCAACAGCATCTGGTGGTCGGATGCAACATTTGCATTTTCATACGTCGGTGCAATTTCATATTGCCCCGGGGCGACTTCGTTGTGACGAGTTTTTACAGGAATACCAAGCTCATAGAGCTGCTGTTCAGCATCGTCCATAAAAGCGAGCACTCGATCTGGAATTTTGCCAAAGTAATGATCGTCAAGCTGATGCCCTTTTGGTGGCGGAGCACCGATAAGCGTTCGGCCACAAAGTAGCAAGTCGGGGCGGTTCGCGATGAAGGCCTCATCGACGAGGAAATATTCTTGTTCAAGTCCAAGCGTTGTGATAACTCGCTTCGCGCCAGTGTTGTTCCCAAAAATTCTAAGCACCCGAAGTGCCTGTTCGTTCACAACATCGATGGAACGAAGCAGGGGAGTTTTTTTGTCGAGCGCTTCACCGGTCCATGAAACGAAAGCAGTTGGAATACAAAGTGTCCCGCCTTCTTCGTTTGGCATGATAAACGCTGGGCTTGTTGCATCCCATGCTGTGTACCCACGCGCCTCCCAGGTATCGCGAATGCCTCCCGATGGGAAACTTGATGCATCGGGCTCACCACGAATAAGCATATCGCCAGAAAAGACGGCGATGGCGCCACTCTCAGTTGGCTCTAAAAAGCTGTCGTGCTTTTCTGCTGTCGCGCCTGTAAGGGGTTGGAACCAGTGCGTGTAATGTGTGCAACCATTGTCAATCGCCCATTCCTTCATCGAGTCGGCGACGCTGTTGGCGATAGCTGGATCGAGCGGTTTATTGTGTTTGATTGTTTCCAGTAGAGACTCGTAAATATCGGGCTGCAAGTACCGAAGCATCACATCCCCAGTAAAGGTTCGACAACCGTATGACACACAATAATCGTTGTTATGCACATCCATTGCGTTCGACATCGTTAAATCTTG
>CAZURP010000128.1:0-5088 GCA_964623715.1 uncultured Isosphaeraceae bacterium
CGATGGTCGATGGGTTGCCGTGCTTTCGGGGCTTGCAGACGGCGATGAAGTTGTGCTTGACGGTGGATTCCAACTAATGCTTGCAACAAGTGGATCGATTCAACAGGGTGGGCACTTCCACGCCGACGGCACGTTCCACGAAGGAGAGCATTAAATCATGTTAAAAGCACTGATTCGCTTTTCGCTTCATTACTCTTCGCTCATCGTATTGATGTCGTTGCTTGTTACTGGATACGCCGCGTACCAAATTCCGCGAATGAGCATCGACGTCTTTCCAGAACTAAACGCACCAACCGTTGTAGTCATGTCGGAAGCAGGCGGACTTGCCGCTGACGAAGTCGAACAATACGTCACGTTCCCAATCGAGTCCGCTGTAAATGGCATGACGGGTGTTCGGCGCGTCCGAAGCGCAAGCGCTATTGGACTCTCGATCGTTTGGGTTGATTTAGACTGGGGTGCGGACTTGTACGACGCAAGACAACTTGTAGCCGAGCGTCTTTCGACAGTACGCGAAAATCTTCCTCCCGAGGTCGAACCATTCATAACGCCAATCACTTCGATAGCTGGCGAGATTATGCTCGTCTCCCTCTCCTCACCGAGCGGCGAGGCAACATCACTTGATGTACGTTCCTATGCAGAGTTTGACTTGCGTAATAAAGTGTTGGCTATTCCGGGTGTTGCGCAAGTTGTCGCAATCGGCGGCGAACTGCCCGAGTACCAAGTCAACGTTGACCAAGAACGATTGCGCATGTACAACTTAACTATCTCTGATGTTGTCGAGGCTGCAGGAAACGCACACTCCACTGCAAGTGCTGGCTACCTGCCAAACGTTGGAAGTTTTGAAATTCCAATTCGCCAACAAAGCCGAGTAACGCAGCCAAGTGATATTGCCAACACAATTATTACATTCAACAATGGCGTTGCCGTGACGATTGGGCAAGTTGCTGATGTTCGTCTTGGACCAGCGATGAAACGGGGAACTGGTTCGGATAATGGTTCCCCTGCTGTTGTCATTTCAATTCAAAAATCTCCCGGCACTAACACGCTTGCACTAACACAGAAGATTGACACCCTCTTTGACCAGTTAGAAAAAACTATGCCAAAAGGCATGGTGTTAAACCGTGATGTTTTTCGGCAATCACACTTTATCAATCGGGCAGTATCGAACGTGACAACCGTGCTCATCGAAGCGGTCTTTATTGTTGCGGTGGTCCTCATGCTCTTCCTTATGAACATTCGCACGACAATTATTACGCTCACTGCACTGCCAGTTTCGCTTGCCGTTGGTTTACTCATGATGGACGCGTTCAATCTAGGACTCAACGTTATGTCCCTTGGTGGGCTTACTGTTGCGATTGGTGTGCTTGTTGATGATGCCATCATTGATGTAGAAAATGTCTTTCGCCGGTTAAAGCAGAACAACGCGCTTGCAACAGAACAACAACAACCGTTTGTCGAAGTTATCTTTGACGCAAGCAATGAAATTCGACCAGCGATGGTGTTTGCCACTGTCATTATAGTCTTGGTCTTTGTACCGCTTCTATTCTTGCAAGGACTCGAAGGGAAGTTTTTCCAACCACTTGCGCTAACGTACATGATTTCTATTCTTGCTTCACTACTCGTCGCGCTCACGCTTACGCCAGCGCTTTGCAAAATGTTGCTCGGTGGTAAAACAAGCAAAGCACTCGACCGAGAATCTTGGCTTGTACGAAAACTCAAACGATTCTATGAACGAGCACTTACCGCAGCACTTACCTTTAGGGTTGCAGTCATCGCTGGCGCATCCATCGTGACACTCGCCGCGTTATTGCTTGCAAGCACGTTTGGGACTTCTTTTTTGCCATCGTTTAACGAGGGTACGTTCACTGTGTTTTTATTCGCACCTCCTGGAACGTCACTCACCGAGAGCAACCGGCTTGCGACAAATGTAGAGATGCAACTCGTCGGCATTGAGGGCGTACATTCTGTTTCAAGACGAACAGGTCGAGCGGAACGCGACGAACACGCAGAGCCGGTAAGCAGTTCCGAAATTGAGGTATCCATCGAAGATGGTTTTAACCAAAAAGAAGTCCGAACACAAATCGACAAAGTGCTTGCCGCGATTCCAGGCATTACTACGATGGTTGGCCAACCCATTGAACATCGTTTAAGCCATTTACTCTCTGGAACCCCCGCCGCAATTGCAATAAGTATTTACGGCGATGACTTGACTGCACTTCGGATGGTCGCAAAAAAAATTGAGGGTGCTCTATCAATGCTTCCAGGCGCAAGGGATGTAAATGCCAATCGCGAAGTGATGATTACATCGCTCCCTATTCGATACCGCCACGCTGAACTTGCAACGTTTGGATTAACACCAGCTGAAGCAGCTGAACAAGTGCGCGAAGCAATGTACGGCGAAGTCGTCGATACTGTAAATCAAGGCACGAAACAATTCGACCTTGTTGTTCGACTTGACGGAGCACAAAGAGAAACAATTGAGCAAGTGCGCAATTTATTGTTGCGCGGAAGGACAGGAGCAACTGTTCGACTTCGAGATGTTGCGGATATTGGTCCGGAGCGATCGAGCAACTTAATTACTCGCGAAAATGCGCAACGAAAAGCGGTGGTGTCGCTCAATGTCGCAGATGGCTCGAACTTGGGTGACCTTATTGCGCAAGTGCGTACGCTTGTCGATCCCATTGTGCAACAAGCAGGATACACCGTGCATTACGGTGGACAGTTTGAGGCGCAACAGTCAGCGACCAAAACGATTCTCGCTTCTGGCATTGCAGTTGTTGTCTTCATGATAATGCTCTTGCAAATTTCTACAGGCACGTTGCGTTCTGCGTTACTTGTGCTTGTGAATATGCCACTTGCATTAATTGGTGGCATTGTTGCCATTTACCTCACTGCAAGCGGAAACGTTTTTTCAAACACACTTGCGTTGTTTGGACTAGGTGGAACGTACATTGCACCCGTTATCTCCATAGCGTCCATGGTGGGATTTATCACACTGTTTGGCATTTCAATTCGCAACGGCATTTTGCTTATCAATCATTACAACCACTTGATGCAGACCGAGGACATCACACTTGAAAGTGCAATTTTTCGCGGGTCGATGGAACGGCTTGTGCCCATTTTAATGACTGCGCTGTCGGCGGTTCTTGGTCTTGTGCCCCTCGCGCTCGCCGCTGGAAAACCAGGCAGTGAATTACTTGCTCCTCTTGCCATTGTTACGCTCGGTGGACTGCTCACCTCAACTATTCTGAATCTTATTGTCATCCCTGCGGGCTTCTCGCTCGTGTTTGGAAAATCAAACCCGCATTCTTAAAAGGAGAACTCATGCGAATTTTTACACACACTCTCATCATCGGTACCGTTCTAGTACTTACTGCTTGCGGCAGTGAAGAAGCTCAAGAAACAACGACGTCAAAGACGCCGACTGCATCAACAACCACGAAAACACCGACAACTGCACCAGCAGGCAACGGGCATGGACACAGCCACGGCAACCAGCCAAATGTTTCCATGGCGATTTCACTCGCTGGTGTGACACTTGACATTAATGCCCAAGGCACACTTGCTCCAAACGCTGAGTACCATGTCGAAATAGCACTTGTTGCTGGCGCTCCCGGCGCAATCGTGCGACTATGGATTGGCGATGCATCAGGAAAAGGTTCCATGAAAACAAAAGCAGATGGTCACGGAGATCATTACCACGCACACGTGGTCGCACCAAAAGAAATCAACAACAAGACCGCAATGTGGGTCGAAGTACAAGGCGTATCAGGCGATCGTGAAACCGGACGAATCGCTTTGCAATAAACTACGTTCGTTCTCCCAACCAATCAGAGTTATCTTACTGGCCCCTTTCGTGCTCGTGTGGCTATTGCACTTCACCAGTTGCCTCGATCAACCCAGTTGATAAATCTGTGTGATGGTGCACCATTTTCCAACCACCTTTTTCCTTGCGAAAAATATTGGTTGCTCTAAATCGAACTTCAACTGGCTCGCCGTCAGCGGTCATGTTATGACCAACTTCTTCTGTAACCGTATAGCCCATACAAGGACCAGCAACGACGCTGATGATATCTGCTGAAACACTTCCGCCCAACTTTAGGGTTGCTTCACGGCGCCACTCTTCTCCGACTACATCCCATCCAGCAAGCTTGCCTCCCATCGGTCCAAGTTGTGTGACATCGCTTTCATGTGACCAGACATTGTCCATTGGCACATTGTTACCAACGAACATTTGGTTCAACGCAGAATAAAATGCATCGTTCACTTTTAGAACGCCTGCAACATCATCTGCTGCCGATGGGCAACAGGTTTCGGAACCATCAGAACAATAATTAAATGAACATTGTGTTTTCATTGTGTTACATCCAGTGAGTGTTAAAAGAAATCCTCCCATTAAGACTGCGGCGGTGCGAAAAATATTCAAGTGTGTTCTATAAGTAAACATTATGTAGTGGAACCTCTTTCAAATATACGACACCAAACTATGTTTGTTTACAATCAATCACAACCTGCGTCTGAAGTTACTACGGGTAGCACAACTGCAGTAGTAATGATTGCGGTTGCAATAACTGTCCCTCCAGCAGCAGCAGCGAGTTCCTAATCTGAAAGCTCATGGTGGTTATCTGGTATTGTGGGAAGAGTGATATGCACAGTGTCGCTCGTGTTTTCAACGACATGAACACGTATACCTTCCGGGGGTTCCATGCCATATCCGGCGAGGACAGAAGCAGGGTCAGCCATGAAGCGTTCTTTAAGTTCTGCATCTTTCCAACATGCTGCAAAGAGTTTGGCAAGGTTGTTTGATTGTTCAGTCATTGGAGAGTTTCCTAAAAAAGAGTCAGTTTCAATTCAATAGTTACATGTGTACGATGAGGGATTGTGAAATACACCAGTTGGGATTGTAGTATCCGCTGTGGCACCGCCAGAAGCAGCCTCTAATTCAGCATCTGAAAGTTCATCAATATTTTCAGGCGCAGAGGGCAAAGTGATGAACACGGTCGAACCAGTGTTTTCGACAACATTGACTATCAAGTCTTCAGGAATCTGCATGCCATGTTCTGCAATAACTGCACTTGGATCTTCTTT
>CAZURP010000129.1:0-5067 GCA_964623715.1 uncultured Isosphaeraceae bacterium
ACCCGCTGTGTCGCCTTGCTCGAGAAGTAACATTTCGAATAGTTCAAGATTCAGTTCAGCAAAAATGTAAGGGTCTACATTAATGGCATCTTTGTAATGCTTCTCGGCATCGGCCCAGCTGTTTAACGAACGGAATTGTTTCGCACCGTCAATAGCTGGTTGGGCAGTTTCTTCTTTCTTTAAGTCGTACCGACCGGTCATGACTTTGGCGAGTGTTTCTTCGAACTCCTCCTCAAGCGGGTTGCCAATAAACTGAATGATTCCATTTTTGTTCACAATAAATGCTGCTGGAATACCTTTGAGTCCCGCCTTGTCCATCCAACTTCGCTGCGTTCTACGGCGGTTGTCCACGCCAATTGTGTAGTCCATCTTCATGCCTTGTTGCGCAACAAATTTCTTCACAAGATTTGCGTCTTCATCAGTTGAAATACCAACAATCTGCAGACCTTCGTCACCGTACTCTTCTTGGAGTTGGGTAAGGTGCGGAATAGATCGTTTACAAGGCCCACACCATGTTGCCCAAAACTCGATGACATACGGAGCGTCTGCTGAAGGGTTAAACTCACCCTTTACCCAAGTTTCTACATTCAAAGTAGGTGCTGGATCGCCAACGGTAAGTTTTTTACGACCTCCGGGCTGAGCGCTTGTGAGGGTGACAACGCTAAAAAGCGTAAGAATTGCGATTGTTAGTAATGTGCGTTTATGCATGCTGAGTACTCCTGTAAAACCTTTTTATCCAAACATTGGTGAATCTACGTAAATCATACGGCATCATCGAGCATAGCAACACTCTTAAATGCCTTTCCTTCGAGCATTTGTAGGCTCGCACCCCCTCCGGTGGAAATATGGGTCATTTGGGAGGCCAAACCAAAGGCTGATATTGCCGCTGCCGAGTCCCCACCTCCAATAATCGAGGTTGCTCCGCGGTCAGAAGCGGTCGAAATTGCCTGCGCTATTAGCCGCGTTCCTGCGTCAAATGGAACCATTTCGAACACGCCCAGCGCTCCAATCCAAATAATTGTCTTTGCGGAGCTGAGTATTTCGGCGTACAGTTTTCCGGGTGCGGGGCCCATGTCGAGTCCCATCCAACTTGGTGAAATTGAGCCGACTGTATTCTTGGTCACCGCACCATCTTCGATTTCCTGTGCACAAACGTGATCTATTGGAAACAACAACGCAGTGGAACTTGCATCTGCCTTCTTCATGATTTCTTTCGCATCTTCGATTCGGTTCTCTTCAACCAAACTCGCTCCAACTTCTTGTCCCATAGCAACGAGGAAAGTGTACGCCATCGCGCCGCCAATCAAGATCGTATCTACCTTTCCGAGTAGATTTTCAATCGCACCCATTTTGTCTGAAACTTTAGCACCGCCAAGCACTGCGACAAATGGTTTTTCTGCATGTGTAATAGCGTGGTCTAAATATTGTAATTCTTTTGCGAGTAACATTCCCGCAACGCGAGGCTTGCGCGACATTGCCTCAGGGACTGCCACCATCGAAGCGTGATTGCGGTGCGCAGTGCCAAATGCATCGTTGCAATACATGTCACCTTTTTCGGCGAGAGTCTTTGCGAACGATTCATCCCCCATTTTTTCTCCCATGTTGAAGCGCAGGTTTTCCAGAAGAACAATTGAAGCGGTTGGGGCGGTCTCGGAACAGACCACGCCCCTGCCGAGCAATTCGCTGAGCCGTTCTGCAACTGGCACCATCGAATATTCTTCTTCGTACCCATCGCCTGAGGGTCGACCTAGATGGCTCATCAATGTCAGCGTTCCACCACGCGAGAGGACGCTTTGGATGCTTGGAATCGCCATCTGAATTCGACGGTCATCAGTAATTTCCCCTTCTTGCATCGGTACGTTGAAGTCAACACGCATAAGCACTCTTTTACCCGCAACTTCAACTTGTTCGATGGATTGTTTCATACGCACTATCTTATGCTCTTAAGATACGCATCGTATGAAACCTATCATTTTAATTCTTGGACCAACTGCGGGTGGTAAAACATCACTCGCAATAGCACTCGCAGGCGCGCTCGAAGGTGGAGGTGAATGCATCTGCGCCGATTCAATGCAAGTCTATCGAGGCATGGATATCGGAACGGCAAAGCCAACCACAGAAGAACAAGCACAAGCGAAACACCACCTTTTTGATATTGCTGAACCTTCTAAAGATGGGTTTACGGTAGAAACATGGCTGACTCTTGCAGAAAATACCATCGAGGATATTCGCTCGCGGGGGAAATGGCCGATTGTTGTCGGGGGCACAAACTTGTATGTCCAGTCATTGCTGTTTGGTTTATTCGATGGGCCAGATTGTGACCAAGAAAAAAGAGACGCGCTGAACAAAGAAACAAACACCGTTCTTCAGGAGCGACTTCGCGCACTTGACCATGAAGCGGCAGAGCGTATTCACATAAACGACAAGCGTCGTTTAGTACGCGCCATTGAAGTCTGCGAAGCGACCGGGCATCCCCTGTCCTCTTTGCAAGCGCAATGGGGAAAACCGATGCCTCGGGAAGATGCTGTCATGATTGGGCTCACATGGCCAGTCAAAACAATTAATAAACGTATCAATTCTCGCGTCAAGGCGATGTTTAACGACGGTCTGCTTGAGGAGGTGACTGCGTTACAGGACACGCTCGGCATGCAAGCATCTGAAGCCCTGGGATACAAACAACTCCTAGCGTATCTTCGGGGCAAGTGCACGCTCGAAGAGGCGCGAGAGCGAATCAAAATTCTAACCCGCCGATACGCAAAACAGCAACGAACGTGGCTTCGAAGGTTCCAAGTGCTACCAAGTGCACATTTTATTGAGATGGAGAATACTCCACTGCAAGCCGTTGTCGAACAAGCACTTACGCACGTTTTAGCGCGATGATTGCTGTTTTTTTTTTTTTGAAGATACCCTTGACAATCTCAGAGAAGTCGTTTCAATGCTCCCCCTGAAGGCAAGCGACACACGCCACTTGACCGATGGAATGGGCGAGAAACCATAAAGTTCAGAGAATACTATTTTGGCTAAAAAGAAAACAACAAAGAAAAAAACAAGCAAGAAAAAGGCACCGAAGAAGCGTAATGCAGTGCCTGACGCAACTGGCAAGCATCTTGTGATTGTCGAATCCCCTGCTAAAGCTCGCACTATTAACAAGTATCTTGGTGCCGACTATGCTGTGACATCCTCCGTCGGTCATATTCGAGATTTGCCCGCTCGAGCTCCGAAGGGCGTGAAACAACCGGTGCCGGGCGTTGACATAGAACATGATTTCAAACCGACGTACGAGATACTGAAGGGAAAAAACACACTTGCGAGCGACCTGAAGAAAGCAGCAAAAGTTGCCAAAGATATCTGGTTCGCAAGCGACCTTGACCGTGAAGGAGAAGCAATCTCCTGGCATCTCGCAGAACTCTTGAAGGTCGATCCGAAAAAAGCGAAACGAGTCATCTTTAACGCGATCACAAAAAAGAGCATTGAAGAGGCGTTCGAGAATCCACATCCTATTAATATGGATTATGTTGATGCGCAACAAGCGCGAAGAATTCTCGACCGAATTGTTGGTTATAAAGTCTCCCCACTTCTTTGGAAACGAGTTGCTGGCGGACTCAGCGCGGGGAGAGTGCAATCCGTAGCCGTTCGAATTGTTGTCGAACGCGAAAAAGAGATTGAAGCACATATACCTGATGAATCTTGGAGTGTTGCCGGTCGATTTACGCTCAACCAAAAAGATATAACTAGCCTTGCTGCATCATGGCAAAAACATGTTGACACAAAAGATGAACGTGGAAAAGGGCCAACTCGCAAACAAATGAATGCGTTCCTTGCAGAGCATAAATCGCTTGAAGCGACCTTGGTGAAGATTGGCGGAGAGCCATTTAAAGTAACGAGGACCGCGGACTGTCAAGACAACACGCTAGAAGCACACAAGGAAAAACTTCTCGAAGTCGGGAACGCCGTTGGTTTACACAACCCAACAATCACTGTTACGGAAGATGAAGAGGGAAAAGGTCCAGCAAAACACTGCATGACGCTCGATGGCGAAATCGCAGAAGGAGTTTCCTATGTTGTGAGTGACATCACACAAAAGGACAACGCAGTACGACCGCCCGCTCCTTTCATTACTTCCTCTCTCCAAGCATCTGCATCAACCGTTCTTGGCTTTGGCGCCAAAAGAACAATGCGCGCGGCACAGGGGCTGTATGAAGATGGCCTGATTACGTATATGCGTACTGACTCGACACATATCTCTGGTGATGCACTCAACACCGTGCGCACATATATAGGAAACAAATTCGGAGATGCGTATCTTCCCGCAAAACCGATTTTCTATAAATCAGCGAATGAAGATGCGCAAGAAGCACACGAAACTATCCGCCCTACCGATGTCGGTTTGCATCCCGACACACTTAAAGCATCACTGAATGAAGACCAAAAACGTTTATATGGTTTGATTTGGTCACGATTCGTTGCTTGCCAAATGACGCCAGCAAAGTGGCATCGAACTGAAATTTTCTTTGAGCGAGATGATGAAAAAACAGGCGCCGTGTTCAAAGTCGGCGGAAGAATACTTGCGTTTGATGGTTTCTACAGAGCAAGTGGCGTACCTTCCTCAGACAAAGAACAAAACCTGCCAGAACTAAAAGTCGGTTGTCCACTGTTTCCGTTCGACCTTTCACCGAAGCAAAATTTTTCTTCCCCCACTGCGAGGTATAGTGAAGCATCGCTTATCAAGAAGTTAGAAGCCGAAGGAATTGGGAGGCCGTCGACCTACGCTTCAATCATTGATGTCATTCAATACAGAAAATATGTGGAAAAAATCGGAAGCGCATTCCACCCAACTGACCTTGGAGAAGTTGTAACTGAAAAACTCGTCGAAGCATTCCCCATATTAATGGGCGTCGAATACACTCGCTCTTTAGAAGAACGACTCGATGTTGTTGCTAACGGCAAAACAAGTTGGGTAGAGATGCTGCACGACTTCTACGGCCGCTTCAGCGCACGGCTTGAAACAGCGTACGAAGAAATGCCTCACGCGAAAGGGGAATCATTAGGACGTTTCATGTAGTCGCC
>CAZURP010000130.1:0-576 GCA_964623715.1 uncultured Isosphaeraceae bacterium
GAACTTGGCGATGTACACAGCAACGATTGCGCAGATGAGGCCAAGTACAAGAGCCGTAACAAGAGGGGAAACGCTCTCTTGCATCGGAGCTAGCATCAGCCCAGCGCCAACACCGAGAAGTCCAGCACTCAATCCAATTGCTGGCTTGAGCAACTTGCCACCTGCGACGAGCAGAATGAGTGCAGTAATCCCTGCAATAGCGGGGACGATAAATGGCGCAATTTGTTCCATGCAGTACCTATTATCGTCATTGGGATTCGGCACCTCCCTCATTTCATCAAAAAAAGTAATAATCGCGACTGTGACCAAGTGCGCGTGACCACACGATTTGAGGTGTGCTAGCATACAGCGATGAAAGAACAATTTATCTTTGTTGTTATTGGCACGCTCGCATTCATGACCATGCTGTCATTTGCACAGTCATCAGAGCAGGGACCACCAACTGCGAGTGAGGGTCAAAATCACCTCGGTGAGACCACGAGCCCATACCTTCTCCAGCACCAACACAACCCAGTGCATTGGTACCCTTGGGGCGAAGAAGCTTTCGAGGCTGCCCGCGATCAAAACAAAATGATT
>CAZURP010000130.1:606-5044 GCA_964623715.1 uncultured Isosphaeraceae bacterium
GAGCGCGAATGCTGCGACGCCCAATAAGTCGCTGACATGCTCAATAAGGATTTTATTGCGTTAAAACGCGACCGTGAAGAGCGCCCAGATATCGATGAAATCTATATGACTGCCCTGCAAATGATGACGCGTGGTCGCGGTGGTTGGCCAATTTCTTTGTTCTTAGAACCCTCTGATTTAAAACCTGTGTGGGGAGCAACCTATTTATCAAAACCTGATTTTATGAATTTCATGCAGAAGATGGAACAGACCTGGACAACCGACAAAACAAAGATTACACAGCGGGGCGACCTTGTTGCCAGTGCCGTTACCGACCGCTTAACCTCTTTGCAAGAACCTGTTGGACTTTCCTCAGAAGTTGTGACAAAAGGCGTGTCCTCGCTTCTCTCACGTTACGACGCAAAACTCGGTGGCTTTTCTGGAAGACCAAAGTTTCCTATGCCTATTTACAGTGACTTTTTAATGTCTGCGGGTTGGGAAATCCCGCAAGTACAGAAAGCGGTAAAGAAAACGCTTGACGCGATGCTGATGGGAGGAATGTACGATCAAGTGGGTGGTGGATTTCATAGATACTCGACCGATGCAAAATGGCTTGTGCCTCACTTCGAAAAGATGTTGTACGACAACGGTCAGCTTGTGACAACATACGCAAAAGCATACGAGTTAACAGGTGAATCATCCTACGCAAAAGTAATCGAAGAAACACTCGCGTATGTTGATCGAGAATTGAGTGCTCCAGATGGTGGGTTTTTTAGTGCCCAAGATGCTGAGACGAACCACCTCGAAGGCGAGACCTATTTATGGCGAGAAGCGCAACTTCGAAAAACGCTCACAGATGCGGGACTAGAAGCGGACATTGATTTTGTGTTGCAAGTGTACGGTGTTGACAAGGGGACGAATTTTCAAGATCCGCATCACCCAGAAGAACCACCAACAAACGTGTTGTTCTTTTCAAACCACCCAGACAGATTGGCTTCAAAACACGCGATGTCATACGAAGACTTTCGCGCGAAACTCGATGGAATTAATAGCGTATTGCTTGAAGTACGTGATACGAGGGATCAACCTTCCACAGACGACAAAATTATTACCGCATGGAACGGCATTATGATTGCAGGATATGCGAACGCTGGCAAAACGATGCAACATGATGCATGGATTGATCGAGCGGCTCGAGCGGCAAACTTCATTTTGCAAGAAATGAGATTGCCTGGTGGAAAGCTACTCCGAACTTGGAGGAATGGGAAGGGTGGCGCTGAGGCGTTTCTCATTGATTATGCATCGTTGATTCGCGGTTTACTCGCAATCTATGATGCGAATCGTGATAAGGAAATGCTTCGGGAAGCAGTTGTCCTGTATGACAAGGCGAGGGAGTTATTTTTCGTGGAGGGCGAAGGGTGGTACGACACCGAAGAGGGGAAGTCGGACTTGTTCGTCCGAACGCGCGCGCTTTCCGATGGCGCTATTCCTGCGGCGACTTCGTTTATGCTTGGTGATTTGATTTCCCTTTCGAACGCAACAAACGACGTTCGGTTTTTGAATGACGCGATGGCAACCCTCGACTCAGAAAGTCAGATGATGGCTGGTCAATCCCTTGCAGCAGTTGTTGCAACGATGCATCTTGATACCCTGCTAAAAACACATTCTGAAAAATTTGATGGTGCGTGGGAACCAGCGATCGGTGAAGAATCAATGGTGCGAATGACGAGCGAGAGTGCTTCGATCACGGTTGCAAAGGGTTCTTCTGTCACATTCGATGTGAAGTTGCAGATGGCAAAAGGGTGGCATGTTAACTCCAATACTCCAGGAAACGAATTTACTATTCCGCTTTCGTTCAAATCGCTCGATGATTCGGTAACGCTTTCAATTGCATGGCCACATGCTGAGACGATGGTTTCTGCTGGAGAACAAGTTTCTGTCTTTGGCGGTTCGGTCACAATTCCAATAACGGTGACCGCCAGCGAAAATGCCAGTGGAGTTGTTGGCATCATGGCACGTTGGCAAACATGTAATGAACAAACGTGCTTAGCAGCTGAAGATGTCCGCGTTCCTTGTGCGATAGTTGTGGAGTAAGAGAGTTGGAACAAGTATTTAAAGTTGCCCTCATCTCAACTGGCGGCACAATCGAAAAAACATACGATGCACAGGAAGGCATTCTTGCAAACGGCACATCTGTGCTTGAGGTGATGCTTGGGTCATTACAACTTGATGGCGTTGATATTACTCGGATACACCTTATGGATAAGGACAGTCTAGAGATGACGGATGAAGATCATGCTTCGATTGCTCGAACCGTTGCAGAATGTTCAGGTTCATTTGACGGGGTTGTTGTTGTGCATGGCACAGATACACTAGCCAAAACGGGGGAGTGCATAGTGAAGTCGTTCCCAAACCTCTCGATTCCCTGTGTCATTACTGGTGCTATGCGTCCATGGATAATGCGAAATACAGACGCCTTGCAAAACCTCGTTGAATCATTTTCTGTTGTAAAATTACTTAAATCTGGGGTGTACGTCGCAATGCATAATCAAGTGTTGCAATTTCCAGGGGTTGTGAAAGAAAAAGAAAACTTACGGTTCGTTAAGAAAGAAAGCTAAACCAAAAATGTCAAAAAAATATTTAGATGCACCCGTTGTTACAGAAAAAATGCCCCGAGGTATTCCGTACATCATTGGTAATGAAGCAGCGGAACGGTTCAGTTTCTATGGAATGAAAGGCATACTTGTCATCTTTATGACGCAGTATTTGTTTATGTTGCCTGGCTCTGGCGCAGAAGCGATGTCAAAGCCAGCTGCGATGGAGAACTACCATTTGTTTACAACGGCGGTGTACTTTTTCCCAATTATGGGTGCGCTACTGGCAGACATTGTGCTTGGAAAATATTTAACGATTATGTTACTGAGCGTCGTGTATTGCGCAGGACATGGCGTGCTTGCCATGATGGGTTCGACAGCGTGGCTTGACATGTCCCCAGGAATTGTGCTTGCACTCGGTCTTGTTTTGATATCAGTTGGCTCTGGTGGGATTAAACCATGTGTTTCAGCGCACGTAGGCGATCAATTTGGTTCAAGGAATTCGCACTATATTGAGAAAGTGTTTGGGTGGTTTTACTTCTCAATTAATACGGGTGCGTTTCTATCAACGATGCTCACGCCGTGGTTGCTTGAATGGTACGGTCCTCACTTAGCATTTGGAATTCCCGGTGTTCTGATGGCATTGGCGACGTTAGCATTCTGGATGGGGCGAAAAGTCTTTATACATATTCCAGCTGGCGGAATGGATTGGTTCAAAGAGACGTTTTCGGGCGTCGGATTGAAAGCGATTTTAAAACTTGCAGTTATCTTTGTTTTCATTGCGGTGTTTTGGGCATTGTTCGACCAGACAGGTTCTTCGTGGGTATTGCAAGCAGAAGATTTGAATAGAAATTGGCTTGGCATGCACTGGCTCTCGTCACAAATTCAAGCGGTGAACCCAATCATGATTTTGATTTACATTCCCGTTTTTCAATTTGCTGTCTATCCACTTATTAACAAAGTATTCAAGTTGACGCCGATTAGAAAAATTTCAATTGGGTTGTTCGTGATGGTTGCGGGATTTGCGATGGTCGGCGTGGTCCAGGGTTGGGTAGATGCAGGTGAGCGTCCTTCGATTGGTTGGCAAGTTCTCGCGTATGCAATTTTGACTGCATCTGAAGTTATGGTTTCGATTACTGGTTTGGAGTTTGCGTATACGCAAGCACCGAAGCGAATGAAGTCTGTAATTATGGCGCTCTTTCTGATGAGCGTATCGCTTGGTAATTTGTTTACTGCCGGAGTGAATCACTTTATTGTTGTTCCCGATGGGCTGAGTGAGGCGAAGTCACTTGTTGCAAAGTGGGGAGTTGAAGAGGCAGACGAAGAAGTAACAGAAGCGACACACAGTAAACGCAACGCCGATGCTGCCGTGAAAGATGTTTCGTACAACCGTACAGATAATGGATTTGAACTTGTCTTGAAGGGGTGGGAAAAATCAATTAGCGACGATGACATTCGAGTCGGGTATGCACCTGATCTCACAAGAGAGTCTCTTGTCACAACAGAAGTAGCGGTTATGAAAGAAGCCATCGCGAATATTGGCCAGTTCTGGGACGCAAACGATCGTCTGCCATTTGGAGATGAAGGTGCTAATGCGATTCGTAATTTGCAGGATCCTTGGGGCAAGCCATTGCATTATCGCTTGGTGAACCGCCGCAACTTCGAAATATCGAGCGAAGGACCAGATCAAATGTTTATGACGAGCAATGATGTTCGAGCTGAAGTGAGTGTCGAATCGCATACAGTTGAACAACAGGAAGAAATGATTGCAGAAAACAAAAGTCCTGCCGAAGCTTCTAGTTTTCATCCAATGCACCCATGGATTGTGGTGCGTAAAGCAGAAATAGGCGCTAAAAAAGCAAATT
>CAZURP010000131.1:0-5035 GCA_964623715.1 uncultured Isosphaeraceae bacterium
ACTCGATCGCACGCTGATACAGACCCGCTTAAGACTGTTTGCCCAGGCGCATTAAAATTCGCAGGCACGAGAATATCGTCGCCTCTCGCCTCTTCACAAAGTGCAAGCACTGCGTCGTCGTCACCCATAACCGCAACCATCGTGCTTGTTTCTGCTTCAGCGGCGGATTGCATCAGCTCGCCGCGTCTTGCGACGAGTCGCAGTCCATCCGCAAATGAAAAAACGCCTGCGAGATGGAGCGAGGTGTATTCGCCAAGAGAAAGCCCTGCAGTTGCAACCAGGTCGCCTTCAAGACCTTGTTCGCGAATACCAATCCATGATGCAACCGAACATGTATAAATTGCGGGTTGACTAATGTTTGTTTTGTTTATCTCACCGTTTGGATCGCTGAAACAAATTTCGCTCAATGGTAATCCTAGCGAGTCACCAAGCACTGCATCCGCTTCTTCAAAAATTGCTTTTGCTGCGGGAGACGCATCAAACCACGCTTTTCCCATTCCTGCTTTTTGTGCACCTTGGCCAGGGCACAACACAACGAGTTTTGCCATTGTTAGATTCTCCAAGCACTACTGGCCCATGTCAGACCGCCGCCAAAAGCGAGCAGGACGATGACATCACCACTGTTAATTTTTCCGGCTTGCCAAAGTTGGTCGAAACAAAGCGCAGCCGCGCCGGCTGAGCTGTTTCCAAAGTGGCTGATATTTTTATACACTTTTTCATCTGCTAACCCAAGTTTTTTCTGCGCAGATTCAATGATTCGCATGTTAGATTGGTGACATATAAACTGGCTGACATCGTCCGGCGTCAAGCCTGTTTCTTCGAGCAGCGTTTCTGCAATTTCTTGGAACGTCGTTACAGCAAATTTATAGACTTCCTTACCGCGCATTCGCAAGTTGCCAATCGTCGTCGTTGCAGTATCACCCTCGACCAAATCTTCTTCTCTTGTTGGAATGTAGAGTGCCGGCCATGGATCGCCGTTTGCGTTCATGGTTTGGAAGAAACAGCCAATTTCTGGGTCATCGCATTTTTGTAAAATAACAGCGCCAGCCGCGTCCCCAAACAAAATGGAAGTACCGCGGTCAAGTGGATCTGTCAATTTACTCATTGCGTCGCACCCTACAACCGCAATCGTATGTTGTGTGCCACTTCGGATAAGGCTGTCCGCCAAATTCATTGCGTACACAAAACCCGAGCAAGCAGCGACGATATCAAACGCTCCAGCTGGTGCCGCACCAACTTCTGCCCCTAATCGACACGCATTAGAAGGACACGTCATTTCAGAAGTGACTGAAGCACAAATAATCAATGATAGGTCAGACCCTTTTATTCCTGCACTCTCGAGTGCTTTTTTTAATGCACGCGTTTGGAGTTCGAAGGTTCCCTCGTCTTCGTTGCAATACCGGCGTTCAATAATGCCTGTTCGTTGTTCAATCCACGCGACATCAACATCGAACCTCTTTGCCAACTCCTCGTTCCCAAGAATGTTGTCAGGAACAGAAGAACCCGTGCCAATAACACGAACTCCACAAGGTGAAAAAGAAGTCACGCAACACTCACTTCTTTGATTGTCGCGAGTTGCTCAGTGATGTGTTGGTTCACGCCAGCTGTTGAAAATTGTTTCACTCGCATGATTGCGTTTGCGATTGTTCGAGCTTCGGAACTCCCATGGCAAATCATGCTGATGCCATTCACGCCAAGAAGTGGCGCCCCGCCATACTCATGGTAATCATAATCTGCATAAAACTTTTTGATGATTGGCTTAAATGCTTCTGCGAGTTTTGGATCCGCCGCGGCAACATCGCGTGCAATTTTTGTGAGCAAACCAGTCGCGAGACCTTCTGCAAGTTTGATGCTCACGTTCCCCACGATTCCATCGGTAATCACAACGTCTGCACCGCCATCAAAGAGCGAGCGCCCTTCGATATAACCAACAAAATTTATGTCCGGAGCAGCACGAAGCGTATCGCGCACTTGTTTAAGCGTGTCGGTGCCCTTCTGTTCTTCACCGCCCACATTCATAAGTGCAACACGTGGGTTTTCGATGCCGAGAATTCGTTTTGCGTAGACTTTTCCCATAACACCGTACTGTGCGAGGTGGCTTGGCTTAGGTTCTATGTTTGCGCCCACGTCGATAAATGCGACCGTTCCAGCAAATGTTGGAACAGCGGCTGCGATACCCGGACGGTGCACGCCTTCGAGGCGGCGCAAATACATTTGGCTTCCAGCAACAAAGGCGCCCGTGTTACCTGCTGAGATGACTGCGTCGAGCGGATTGCCCGTTTTACGTGAGCCGTCTTTGCACATGACGACAAGCGAACTGTCTTGTTTGCCACGAACAGCATCCACTGGACTTTCGTCCATCGAAATTGTTTCGGTTGTGCCAACAACTTCAACTTTGGCCGGGCCAAGCGTTGCGTTTGCAATTCCCGCGCGAATAATTTGTTCATCGCCGTAGAGAACGACGACATCGTCTTCCGTCAATTGTGAAGTTGAAGCGAGTGCTCCCTCAAGAATAGGGTGCGGTGCGAGATCGCCCCCCATCACATCAACGCCGATTCGCATGAAGGATTAACCTTTTGTAGCTTTTACTTGAAGACCAGGTCGCACATATCCGCAACTTGGGCAGGAGCGGTGAGGCAAGCGATTGTTGCCGCAATTCGGGCACACAGCTAAATTAGTGCTGTTGAGTGCATGGTGCGAGCGACGCTTGCGCTTTCGTGCTGGGGATGTTCGTAATTTTGGGAGCATCGTTCTATACCTTCTTCAAAAAATGAGCCACCGTTCTGTTGTGAGCTCTGTGGGTTGAACGCGGAATTGTAGCAAAAATGGCAATTCACCGCTACGTCACCTTCAATATCCGCTTTATTTCACCCGTTTTAGCGTAATTTGCATAATGCGTCTCTGAGACGCATTAATTTGGGTAAAAAAAGAGAGCACGGCTAGCCGTGCTCTCTTGGAAATATAACCAAATCGAAGGTCAACTGCTCGGAATGAAGTGCAGCCAATCTCCGAACAAGAATTCGAGCCGGGCTGCAAGCAGCGCAATACGACCCATCACGGTGTATCCAAAGGAAGCACCGAAAGTAATCATAAGGAACCAGATGCCAACGCGAGCTGTCTTTCCAACGAGCCCCTTGTGCTCAATCGAGAAGAAGAAATACACCATCGCCGACAGCGTCGCTATCGTGAGCAAGCACGCATTAAACGTCGGCCAAAATGCAAAACCACCTTCTCCAGTAATCCAAAGCGGCACGACGCCCGCCTTAATTTGTGCAACAAGGTCAGCTTCAACGTACCCAATCATTCGGTAACCAGCAGTGATGCCAATAAAGAATGCGATTGGCCAACGGCTGATCCAACCGCCCGAAGGCATCAGTTGGAACAACAACATAATGATAAGAATTGCAGGAACTATGTAGAGCCACTGGACTCCACCGCTTGCGTCCATGCCCGGCAAGAACAGCGATTGCACTGTTAAGGGCATCAGCTTGCCCCACAACAGCGGAACAAAAACATCCCACAGCCCGATGACCATGACGTATCCCGCCGAAGTGCCAACAACCATCGCTTCCGCAAATTTATACGCGGGGTTATCACCAACAAGGAACGAAAGGATGAACAACGTAAAGATTGCTGCGAGCCAAAGGCCTATTGTTCTTGACCAACTCAAACTTGCCTCACCGCTGTCAATTGCCGCTTGCGTCAATTCACTATCGGGAACGACGTTGTACGTTGTCCATTCGATATCGCCGGCAGTCGGTGTAGCCGTTGCGCTGTATTTTCCAGCCGCGTCTGCGGTGAAGGCATGCTGTTCAGGTGTTACCCAGACTTGGCCTGTCCGTGATGTTGTCATACTCCAGACGAGCATAATTGCACCGATGATAAAGATGATTCCCCAAATCAGCCCATTTGATTGTTTTGGTGTATCAGTACTCATTACGCCTGACCTCGCTTTCGGCTCACAAAGAAAATCCAGTTACCAACGAGAATCAAAACAATCATCAAACTGTGTGCAACCAACTGTGGCCCCATCCTTCGTTTAGCTTCTTGCGCTCTAGGGTTGTCGTTGATTGAAGGGTACACGGCATCGATTGCGGCTTCGTATTCAGCAGCTGCCTTAATCGCACCAAGTACGCCAGCGAGTTGCTCTGGAATATACGGATACATCTGTGGAGCCTGCACACCCGTGCAACCTGAAACAGTGGTGATACCAAACGGTGTCGCTGCAAACTGCACCCATTGTTTTGTGCCGGGATCACCAGCGCTCACATTAATAATCAAATCCATGTCCTGAATGTTTTTTACATTCTTCGTCATCGGGATGTCATCGAGCGAAACGCCTTTTGAATCAAGTTCAAACATACCGCGAAGGTCTTGCGTGATCATTCGAATGACTGCTTCCCCGCCTGTTTTGTAATCGAACTTGACATAATCTTCGCCATACACCATGTCTGGATACTCCGACTCAATCGTATCGATTGACAAGTCAACCATCGGTGAACCAAGTGGCCAAAGTGCCATGTAATATTGCTTGTGCCCTTTGATGCAACAGTGCCGCGTGAACGCCTGTGCCATCGGGAGAAGTTCGCCTTGCGAAGCTGGGTCAAAGTCCCAAGACATAAGGATTCGCGAGCCATCAGGCAAATCTTCTATTGCATCAAACACCATCTTGGCTTGTTTCGAAACAACCTCTGGAAAAACTGTTTTTGCAAGAATCGGAATTGCCACTGCTAAGAGCATTGACAGGAAAATCCAACGTCGATCTAAATTTAGTAGTGTGTTTAACATGGTTTAGTCTTGCCCCAAGTATGAACGGTCAACGCCGAGAAGGATTCGAAGGGAAGTCGCGACAACACCAAGTGCAATACCGATGGTAATTGCACGCGTGCCTGCAGTGTTCGGAACATCCATAATCCAAACAGTCAAGTTGTCGAACCGTAACCACTGCATGGATTCTGCAAGCCAGCCCTCAAAGAGCCAGACGCCAGCGTATGTTCGGCCAAGAAGGACGATGCCGGCAGTCACGAGCAAGAGT
>CAZURP010000132.1:0-5026 GCA_964623715.1 uncultured Isosphaeraceae bacterium
GCCCAAGCGATGACAAAACACATTTGGTAAAAATTCCGCATATTGGGCATGTGGTTATCGGAGATGGTGTCGAGATTGGCGCGAATTCTTGCATAGATCGAGGAAAATTTTCAGCGACGACAATCGGAAATGGCACAAAAATTGATAATTTGGTGCAAATTGGACATAATTGCAAAATCGGCCAACATTGCGTTATATCAGCGACAACAGCGCTTGCAGGCTCGGTCGTCGTGGGTGATTGGGTCCAAATCGCAGGAAACGTTGGGGTTGTCCCACACGTTGTTATCGGAGATGGTGCTAAAATTGGGGCGAAAAGCGGTGTGATAAACGATATACCCGCTGGAGAATCGCACTTGGGCTCGCCTTCAGTTCCACTGAAAGAAGGATTGCGACAATGGGCCGCTACACGTAAACTGCCCGGAATCCTCGCACAATTAAAGCGAGATTCAACAAGCAAGGACTGATTATCCACCTCGTAAGAACATATGGCCGACGCACCCCAAACAACGCAGGAAGAAAACGCACCAGCGACAACCGGAACAATGCAACGCACCGTTGCAAGACCGGTCACCGTCTCTGGCAAGGGACTCCTTCTTGGGAAGGACGCCGATCTGGTCATTGCGCCTGCACCAGCTGGTGAAGGCATTTTGTTTGAGCGAACGGACATTGAACCACATGTGCATATCCCAGCGCTTGTTGCAAATACAACGAATCGAGCGCGAAGAACAACGCTGTGCAATGGGGATGTGACTGTTGAAACCGTGGAGCACTTGATGTCCGCCTTGTCTGGCCTTGGCATCGATAACGCCATCATTCGTCTGGACGGTCCGGAGGTTCCTTGTGGGGATGGCTCTTCAATGCCATTTGTTGAGCAACTTATGCAAGCGGGCACGGTCGAACAAGATTTACCAAGGCGCATGATGAAAGTGCGCGAACCGATTTGTTTACAAGACGGCGATGCAATGATTGCTGCGTTCCCAACGGACCAGCCGGGATTGCAAGTTGTGTATGACCTTGATTACGGGAAGGCCTCTTCTCGCATTGCTCAGCAAACACAAGCGTGGAACAGCGCACACAATTCGTATGTTTCGGATGTTGCGCCAGCGAGAACGTTTAGTCTGCAAGAAGAAGCAATAGCGTTGCAATCGAAAGGGATGTGCACACACTTATCACCCTCAGACATGTTGGTGATTGGTGAAGATGGACCGATTGATAACGCATTTCGTTTTGAGAACGAACCCGTCCGCCATAAAATCCTTGATATTGTCGGAGATTTATTTTTGGCTGGGGCGTTTATTCAAGGGCGAATTGTTGCGAGCAAATCTGGCCACGCGCTCAATAGGCAACTGTGTAAAGCAATTGTTGCCCAAGACAAAGTTGCTCAGCGCGATGCCGTTCTAACGGACGGGTCAGTCATGGACGTGCGAGAGATTCAGCGCATCATGCCACACCGATACCCAATGCTTCTTGTGGATCGCGTTGTGGAAATGGAAGGCGATGAACGTGCCGTTGGGGTGAAAAACGTCACGATAAATGAACCATTCTTTCAAGGGCATTATCCAGGAACCCCAATTATGCCTGGTGTACTCATCGTCGAGGCAATGGCGCAACTTGGCGGTTTGCTGATGAGTCGAAAACTTGAGCACACGGGCAAACTCGCGGTGCTCCTAAGCTTAGATAAAGTAAAATTGCGCCATCCAGTGACGCCCGGTGATCAGTTAATTCTTGAAGCGGTCACCATTCGAGCGGGGTTGCGCACGGCGGCACTGCAGGGCAGAGCATTTGTTGGTTCAAAACTTGCCGCAGAGGCACAAATTCGGTTTATGATGGTCGATGCAGAGCAAGATTAAGACATGAATATCCATCCAACAGCCATTATTGATCCAACAGCGACAGTTGCAGAAGATGCAACAGTCGGCGCGTATTGTGTGGTTGGCCCTGATGTACACATTGGCCCTAGAACAACATTGATTAACCATGTGACGGTGCAAAGTAACACGACCATTGGCGAAGATAATGTTTTTTATCCTTTTTGCGTTATAGGTGGAGATCCGCAAGATAAAAAGTATGAAGGCGAATCCACATCACTCACCATTGGCGATCGCAACCAAATTCGGGAACACGTGACGATTCATCGGGGAACCGCGTTTGGTGGTGGAATCACAACGGTTGGCAGCGACAACCTGCTGATGGTTGCAGTGCACGTCGCACACGATTGCGTTTTAGGAAATGAGCTTATCATCGCAAATCAAGTTATGCTCGCTGGGCACATAACAGTGGAAGATTGCGCCACAATTGGCGGAGGTGCTGGCATTAACCAGTTTGCGCGAGTTGGCCGTTGCTCGTACGTCGGTGGGCTTGCTCGGATTACTCGTGATGTCCCGCCCTATATGATTGTTGAAGGTACACCAGCGGAAGTGCGAGCGGTGAACGTGGTTGCGATGTCTCGTCGTGGGTATTCAGACAATCAAATTGAAGCGATGCGTGAAGCGCATCGTCGCCTGTATCGAGATAACGGCGGAGCGCTTGCACAAAAAGTCGAGTTGATTCTTATAGAACTCGGCGAGCACACGCCAGTGCAAAAACTCTGTGAAGCGATTACAGCATCCTCTGCTGGAAAACACGGCCGCTCAAACGAAAAAATATCCTCAAAGTAACGATACAACTTTCGTTGCCCTTAGTCGTCGTCTTCCCCAAATAAATACTGTTCAAATTCATCATCGTCATCATCGTCTGAGACCTCGTCTCCCTCGTCAGAATTCAAGTTGCCTTCTTCCTCGTCATCACCATCTTCTAGATCAGGGTCAATCTCAGGTGTCGCAATTTTCTCCTCGTCGCCTTCTTCATCCTCGGTCTCCCAGTCTTCCATTGTGACCGATCCATGCGATGGTAGGAGCGTGCCTGTGGCAGCAAAATTTATGGCAAAATTGCTCGAGTCGTACACAAACCCAGTGTTTTGATGAAATGCAGCGGATTGAATAGTCATAGGTTCTTCCTTGTGGTTATAACTTTGCGTATTGATAGCAAAAAACAGCATGCTGTCAAGTGGTGGTCTGATAATTCACTTCTTTTTTGGAAAAAAAAGATAAACCCGAAAAGTGGACTCGATTTGCGTGGTTATCGGGTCGATGCTCATTTTTGACGAACTTACAAACGAGCGCGGGGGTACTAGAACTGACAAATGGCACAAGACGCACTCCATCCTATGAATGATATTCATGCAAACAAGCAGCGAGCAGAACGTGTTCTGTGGTTACTTGGTGGCGTTGTGTTCTTAAGTACCGCTGACTTATTTCTCACAATATCGTATCTGACGACGGTTGGGATGAGTGAGGGGAATCCAATCGCCCTCTGGCTCCTTCAAGCAACCGATTCGGTTTGGCCCCTTGCATTCTATAAAGCAATAACAGTGACGGTGTGCGTTTCGTTGCTCTATAGAAACAGATATAGACGACAGAGCGAGTTAGCATCTTGGTGTGCCTTGCTGATTTTGGTTGCCCTCACGGTTTGGTGGAATCAATATTCTCATTTTCAACCGATGCTTCCCTTTGCGGAAGACCACATTGTGATGGCGGGAGACTCTTTTCAACAACCATTCCTCAGAGCGCCCGTAAACCTTAAAGTGCAATAGTCGCCGTTGCAGCACGGAGGAACCTTCGTGTGTTTGGTACAGTATCGCTATGCATAAGGTAATCGCGATACTTTTTTTGTTTGTGGGGCTGATCGGTTGTGGTGTCCGAAAACCAATGGTGCAATACAGGAATGCGACCATAGTGCAATCAACTCCCGAGGCATTCTCACTCGAAGTCGCATTTGAAATTTTTAACACGAACGATGAGCCACTCAAGCTCTTGATGTACGACTACTCCGTTTCAGCAAATGGTTCTACGGTGTACACAGGACTTTCCTCGGCGGAGCAGACTGTTCCACGTTGGTCTTCGGTGGTGAATTCCATCCCGGTCGTTGTTCGAAAAGAAACAATTCGTGGTCGGGATCAAATTGCTTGGAGTCTCCAAGGAACACTGGGCTATATTCCACCCAAAGCGCTCGCAGAAACAATGCGCGACACGGGAATCTGGAAACCAAACGCATCGGTTCGCGCGCATGGCTTGCTGCAAGTCCCTGAAATAGACGAGTAATCAGTACAACCATCAGAATAATCGGTACGACATGCGTAAGTGATGCGCAGTGCTGTTCTCGCGATGATTCGTGCCTCTTGTCGTTCCGATGAAACCCCTATGGATATTGATTCTATTCTCGCAGCTGCAGCGGACCGAGGCGCTTCGGATATTCACCTTGTTTCGGGTGAGCCACCGATCATACGTGTCGACACGGGATTAATTCCACTCGAACAACCACCAATTGATTGCGAGGAAATGAAGAAGCACCTATCGTTGATGCTCAATGAAAAACAACTTGCAACTCTGAAAGAACAACAAGATGTGGATCTTTCTTGGTCGACACTCGAATGTCGGTACAGAGTAAACGTACATATGCAACGGGGCATGCCAGCAATTGCAATGCGTACAGTCAAAACAAAAATCCCGCCTCTAGAGTCCCTGAACCTGCCCCCGGCAATTGCTCCACTTGCAGAGTTGCCTCGAGGGCTTGTGCTTGTCACGGGTGACACAGGTTCGGGCAAGTCAACCACGCTTGCGTCTTTGCTTGAGAAAATTAACACATCAAAACACAGGCATATTATTACGTTAGAAGATCCTGTTGAATACACCTTTGACTCAAAGGGCTGTCTTGTTGAACAACGAGAGCGTGGTCGTGATATGCCGAGCTTCGCTTCTGGCTTAAAACACGCGCTTCGGCAAGATCCAGATATTATTTTGGTTGGTGAAATGCGTGACTTAGAAACAACGTCGCTTGCAATTTCGGCAGCCGAAACTGGACACCTTGTTTTGTCAACACTGCACACCGTAAACGCTTCGCAAACGGTAGAACGAATCGTTGACATGTATCCAGCGAATCAACAATCACAAGTCCGTTCGATGTTAGCAAACACCTTAAAAGCAGTGAT
>CAZURP010000133.1:0-5020 GCA_964623715.1 uncultured Isosphaeraceae bacterium
GGCTTCGCTTCCAAATCAACGAGCTGCGATTCAATTGCAGCTCGTTGCTCTTCATCGGCGCTTTTTAACTGCCCTTTGAGTTTGCCAATCTGAGGACCAATTTCTTTTGAAATCTTTTTTTGCTCTGCACGGTGTTCTTCACGTTGTCTCGTAAAGAGCCTACGCTGCTCATCTAAATCTATAAGGGTTGTGATATCGACAGCGATGTTTTTTTCGCTTGCCCCATCGATAAAATGTTGGGGATTTTCACGAAGTTGTTTAATATCAATCATTGCTTGTTTGACTTTTCTTGTAGTTCAGGAGGTGCGGCCCAATGCAATTTGTCGACAAGTGCGTTCCAGTAAGAGCACGCAGGGTTACGTACGATCGAGAGGGCATGTTTTGATTGTTGGACGTGCATTTTCATACCTTTTAGCATGGTGCAGTGTACTTGACCATCTATGACCAGAGCGGTGCCTTCGTTGGCTTGCAGTACTTCTATTACGACGTTTGCTCTGCCGTCGAGGACGATTGGACGTACAGCAAGTGAGTGCGCCGCAATTGGTGTTAAGATAAAAGCGTTGGTTGTCGGGTCAACAATAGGACCACCGACAGAAGCGTTGTGTGCCGTTGAGCCTGTCGGTGTTGCGACAATAACGCCATCACCGCGCAACGTAGGCGCTGGGTTGCCATCAATCGAAAGCCCAAGTTCTAGAATTCGAAACGGTGGACCTGCTGCAATCATCGCTTCGTTCATTGCTATGGTTGGCGAACCGTCGTCGACGGTGACTTCGAGAAGCATTGCATCAAGTATTTTTGGCGTGTCGCAGAAAATGGCATCCTTGTGTTTGATAAGTGACTCAACATTAAACCGAGCGAGGAACCCAAGTCGCCCGCTATTGACCCCGACGATTGGTATGCCTTTTTTTGCGAGCATTCGACCATGTTTGATGAGCGTGCCATCACCGCCAATAGCGATTGCAAGTTCCGCGCCCGCAGCATCCTCGGGAATGATTTCAATCACGTCCTTGAGCCCACCCTCGAGGGCGCACGCAATCGCGTGAACATCCTCCTGGGTTCTATCTGCAAGTAAATTAATGCGTCTCAGAGCCATATTAATTAGTATTGTACCGTAACCCCAAATTGAATTTTGAAAAAGAAGTGGTTAGCTGACAAGGCCTTTAGTAAGGCGCATGAAGGCGGTTTCAAGATTGAGGATTTCGCCTTGCATTGAGGTTATTCGGAACCCTTGCGCAATCAACCGATTTGGCAACTCAGAAATATCGATTGCTGTATGCAAATCAAGGGTGACGTCGATTCGTGTTTCGCTGTTCTCTGTCACCACCTCAACGCAGGTGATTCCCTCAACGCTTCGGAGGAGTGTCGCTGCATCGTCTGTTCGCTCGGTGACTTTAATATGTACTACCTGGCCAACTTTTGCTTTTGCAAGAATGTCATCTACTTTTCCTGAGAAAAGTAATTTGCCCTGTTCGATTATGCCCACACTCGTGCAGAGCTCTGCAAGTTCATGCAAGATGTGCGAGCTAATCAAAATTGTTTTACCCATTCGGTGGAGTTCCTTTAGCAACTCTCGTATTTCAATTCGAGCCCTCGGGTCGAGCCCCGATGCAGGCTCGTCGAGGAGTAACACTTTTGGATCATGTAAAAGAACGCGCGCAATCGAAAGTCGTTGGCTCATTCCTCGACTTAAACCCGCTACCTGAGAGTGTGCTTTGTAATTTAAATCGGTTAACTCAAGCACATCGCCAACTGCACGAAGTCGTTGCGAGCCACTTAGTCCGTAGCATGTTGCAAAAAAATCAAGATACTCGTTGACGTTCATGTCGTCATACGATCCCATAAAGTCTGGAACATACCCAATGATTGGGCGAATCTCTGGATTTTGGTATCCAATCACTTTGCCATCGACCCGCGCTTCTCCCCAAGAGGGTTTCAAAAGCGTCGAAAGAATTTTTATAGTGGTGGTCTTTCCTGCGCCGTTGGGTCCTATGAAACCATAGCACTCACCTTCGCCAATTTCCAAATTGAGGTTGTCAAGTGCAACGAGGTCGCCGTATTTTTTTGTCAAGTTCGTGGTCAGAATCATTTTGATTGTTCCAAAGGATACACCCATCGGACCATTGTCGTACCTTGACTTTCAATAATATCAACACCATCTCTTGAGATTTCGACAGGGATTGGTGCGTTTTGCATAAAACCCATAACAATGATGCACGGTCTGCTAAACCACATTGACATATCGAGCACCCGACCACCTTCGCGAATTGCGTGATGACTTGCAGGACCCTGTTTCGCACCCGCTTTCTTTCTGTACACCGGAGGCGTAAGGTGAGAATAGAGCGAGAGCATTTCCATTTTGCTGCGCCAGTTTTTTGATGAAAGGTTGGACGTGCCAAAGCGATCTTCGATTCGGTATCGAGACTTGACGGCATTCGCAAAGGTGGAAGTAGCATTTGCACGAAGCGAAGAAAAATCTATTGTCTCACCACTGGGCCACGTTGGAACGCGCCATGCATACATATTGCGCAATACGGAACCGTTACTTTGTTCGGTTTCACGTTCGTCTGTTACCCAGATTACAGTGACATCGCGAATGGTCGAAGAGGCGTTATTCACGATGGCGCCTTGTAATTGCTGTTGGTTGGCTTTAGGGATTTGTTCTGACGCAATTCGAATGAGAGAGTCGTAATACGGGTGTTCAATTCCACCAATCCAGTTGTAGGAAAAGTTCGCTGTGGTCGCTCTTGATGGCTGGTCAAAAGAGTGGGGGACTTGATCAAGATTTACAGATACTTCTCTCTTGTCAATAAAGTCAGGCGTCATGGATGCATCTGGTGGTGACCAAGGCAGTAGCAAGTTATTCGTGCTTCCTTCGACATCGATTTCAGAGTTACCGAACTGAGGAAGAAACAGCGAAAACCACCCAGTGACTCGCTGTCCATTGCCACCGTACACATGATCAATAACACTGACGTGTTGTAGTGGAATGGAAACGCGGGAAGTGCTTGTTGCAAGAACCCACGTTACGACGGTGAATACACAAGCAGTTGCAACGAAAAACACCCACGACCACTGTCGTTTTTTTCGTTTGTGTAACACGTATACGCCCAGAGGTCCGCCAATAAGCCAGTACGCGATGATGAGTAAAAACGCAGTGCCTAGTTTTCCACCAGCGGTTGTGGACATTGCGATTGCCTGTGCAATCATTTTTCCTGCAGGCAACACGGCGACAGTTGGAATCGACGGTGAGAGCCGATCCTCCTTCTGAAGCGCCTGCAATGTAAAGGCAGACGGAGTTTCAGTTCGCTTGCCTAAGATTCTATTCCAAAAAAAAGCCGTTTCTGGCAAACCAAGAGACGCGAGTTGTCCGTTGGTTAGATCGATCCCTATAACGGTTACTGCACCAAAGCCATAGGTTTTTTGAACAGCAATGACTGTGCCGTCTTCAAGCCAGAGGATTGGTGAAACGTCAGGATACCAAGTGTCTTGGATGTTTCCAAAAACACGAACGGTGACATTCATCTCTTGTTCGATAGTCGTCGTGCCGAGAATTGAGACAAGTGTTTGCAGAGGAAGTTGCGTTACCGTTGGCTGTACGCCTTCAGTCAAATGAAGAAGTGGGGCGTTCTGCGATCCGAGCGCCCATGGACCACCGATGCTTGGCAAGCTGATGATGAAATGTCCTCCACGGTGAACCCAGTCTTCGATTGCTTGCTCTTGCCCAAAAGTGAACTCTGGAGTTGCATCTGCCCAGACCAGTGCTTCGAGGGATTGATAACTCGGCCACGAGTCGGGTAAACCGCTTGCTTGCAAGCCAGAAACTATCCGTGTATTCTCATGTTTCACTTCTGGAGTTGTCGGCAAGTACCCCGAGAGTCCAAGTCGGCGTGTGCCGAAGATAGTAATTAATCCACTTCGATTGCTGACGGCCAATGCCCCTACGGATTGTGGAGAAAAACGCGTGAGGCCGAGTTCCCCACTTGGAATATTGTCAACAAGATCACGGAGGCGAAGAGTCCAAACAGTTCCCCCTGTATTCCAACCTTGGGTTGGTGCATACAGCCAGGTTTGGGTGCTTCCCATTGGGGCGATGGTGATTGCTCGCCCCCAAAGAACAAGGTCGCCATCCGCATCGGGTACTTCCCACTGCAACCATGCTTGCGTGGGTTCGCTTGCCTTTGATGTCACCGTAACATGGAGTGGCGTGACATCGCCCGGTCTCCAGTTATTGCCAATGCCAACACTGTTTACATTGATGGAGTACACATCTGCGTGGCAAACATTTGCCACAGCAAGAAGTAAAACAATACTACGCAGAAATAGTTGCATACGCATCGAGAATTGTTGCTTGGGAAAGAATGCCACGTTGAAAACACGAGACTTCAAATTTTTCATTCGGGGCATGGATCAAATCATCATCAAGTGAAAACCCAACCATGACAGTATCAACACCGAGTATTGTTTGAAATTCCCCAACGACAGGAATGGAACCACCCGTTCCAATGAGGACTGCAGGATTTGGGAACACGCGCGTGAGCGCTTCGCTCGCCGCGGTTAGCCAAGGCGATTCGGTTGGCACAGCAATTGCAGGAGCAGTACCGAAACTTTTTAAGTCCCAGTGACAACCAACAGGTGTGCGGGACTCAAGAAAAGCGAAGAGCGATTGTTCAATCTGTTCAGGCTTTTGATGTGCGACAAGACGGCAGCTGATTTTTGCCATTGCGCTTGCGGCGATTACTGTTTTTGCACCTTCGCCTGTGTATCCAGCGCAGAGCCCATTGATGTCGCACGTTGGTCTTGACCACACTCGTTCAAGTGTGCTAAATCCCTTTTCACCAAAGATAGCTTTCGCGCCAGAACTTTCCATTGTGAGCGCATCAGCATCACCGAGTGAATTCCATTCTGTGACTTGTTCTGTGCTTACTTCTGCAACGTCATCGTAGAAACCATCAATTTGAATACGACCGTCGTCGTCGTGCAATTGCCCGAGGATTTTTGCAAGGGCATTGGCTGGGTTTAC
>CAZURP010000134.1:0-5005 GCA_964623715.1 uncultured Isosphaeraceae bacterium
AAAGAGTGCGTCAGGCAAGGTCTTTATTGGAAATTTCAGTAACAAACTTGCCTGCTTCACTCGCTGGATTGCTTGCTGTCTCTATTCGCCTTACAAGTGCAGAGCCAACAATGGCTGCCTCCGCGATTGTATGGACAGTGGCAACTTGGGATGCTGTTGAAATACCAAATCCAACTGCAAGGGGAAGATCCGTCACCGATCGAATCGCTTGCATTCTCGATGAGAGGTCTGGGAGTTCCGACTGTTCTCCCGTAAGGCCGGTACGAGCGAGTACGTAAAGAAAACCAGATGAAAGTGAGGCGAGTTCGCGAACACGCTCCAAGGAAGTTGTTGGAGCGACAAGCATCGAGAATGACATACCATTTTCAGTACAGAAGGTTGAAATCGCCTTTGCATCTACGAGGTCAATATCTGGAATGATGAGGCCGTCAAATCCTGCCTCGTGGAGGCGTTCAACAAACGCAATTCCGCCACTTTTATGCACAATAGAGTGGCTCACCATCGCAATGAGTCCCGCGGTGAACGATGCACGAACGCGAGTAACTGCACCGATGACGTGCGCTGGGGTAACTCCAAGCTCGAGGGCAGCATGCATAGATGCCGCAATCACAGGTCCATCCGCGATTGGGTCGCTAAAAGGAAACCCTATCTCGATGATATCTGCGCCAGCGTTATCGAGCGCAACGAGTATTTCTTCCGTTGCTTCAATACTGGGAGACCCACCCACGATAAAGGGCATGATTGCTTTATGCCCATCTTTGAATAGCGTGTCGATCCTGCTCATTTCGTTCCTTCTGGCCCGCCGTCTTTGACATATTTATCGTGCAGGGCTTCTGTCAGATCAATCTCGGTGATATTCGCGAGGGTTGCAAGCCAGGCAAAGACATCGGCAAATTCTTCTCGAAGGTTTTCTACATCAGCATCTCCACGTTCATATTTACCCAAAGCGTGCGCAAGTTCGCCAAACTCTTCAGAGAGCCAAAGGAACGTTTTTGCTATCCCTCGAGCCGAATCCGTTGCGAAATACCGATTTCGGATGAGTTGCTGCATTTCTCGGATTGTCATATCGTTTGGCATATCTTGGAAGCATAGCAGGAGTCGGCGATTTCATAGTTCGTTTTGCCCAACAAGGTGCTTCTAGGATGTATACTTACCGCTTCTCAAGTATACCCCAATAGGAATATAGATACTATGAACAGAACAATCTTGACTAGCCTCTCAGCAGTTGTCCTCACCGCAGCCTTCACTGGTTGCAGAACCAATGAAGGGGGCAATAGCACGAAAGCTATCCTCGCAAACCCTTCACCACAAATGGACGGGCTTGCAGAAACATACCCTGAAGATAAAGCAGGCATCGCGGTCGTGAACAATGTAAATGACCGCTTATACGTCGATGACTGGCGCAGGACACTGCTTCTGGACAAACCTTCAGCGCTTAGCGTCATGCCAGTCGTACAAAATTAACGAACGGTTCGAAGAACGAGTGAAAGCGCCCACGCAAACTGGGCGTTTTTTATTGAATAGTTGAAAAGATTCTCGGACCTATCGGTTGTCATGGAAACCATAACAACGCACTTGGAGGTCGTGAATTGATTGCTTTTTCAACTTTGGGCGGAGCCCATCCAGAAAAACCTACTTCGTACTGTCTAGAAAGCACTCTAGGCAATGAAATTGCCATATTGATAGGGGGGGATTTAAGAACTATTCATGCTGTACGTGATTTTTGGCAACTCGTCATTCAAACAATAGAATCCGCTCCAAAATCAATTTGGCTCAACTTGACTGGGGTTTGTCAGGCAGACACAAAACTCGCAGCATGCATAGTGGCAATTTTGCGCAGGGCGCACACAAAAGGCATCGATGTTTTTATTGTGGGTTCAGATGCAGTCCAAGACACGCTCAAGCTGTGCAAAGTTCCACCCCTAAAACATTTCACCAAAGCCGCATAATCTACCCGCGGTAGATAAAACGCTGTAAAAATGCTTGGCTACTCGGAGATGAGTAAAGCAGAATGACGGATGGTTCGAATACTGCGATTCAATAATCGGAAGTGAAACTGACCATGTTGACAAGAGTGTGGCTTTGTCATTGCTACTATACTTCTACTATGTCAATTCCTGTAACTACTACTTTTGCATTCGACGGCCATACCATCAAAGAATATAAAGGAGTCGTGCGCGGTATCGTTGTACGATCCCCAACCATTATGCAAGGCATACTTGGCGGATTGAAAAATATCGTCGGTGGCAAAATTGGTGCGTACACAGAGATGTGTGAACAAACACGCGAGGATGCATATCAACATATTCTTGAACATGCTGAAAAACTCGGCGCGAATGCAATCGTTGGTTTTCGGTACGACTCGTCTGACTTACAGGACTCAGCAACTGAAGTCCTCTGTTACGGCACCGCGGTCGTCATAGAGAAAAATTAAACACTACTATTGAGCATCGCAATTTTTTTGTGCCCCAACTCGCGCCTTGCTTGATGCACGTCAATAAACGGGAAGATGCAAATGACAACGAGTTGCAGTACACCCGCGCCCATAAATAAAAATGGCAGAGGGACGGCTTCGTAGAGGTAGCCGGAAGTTTTTAGTCCAATGACCGTGGAGAGATTCAAAATCGCCATGTATGCTGTAAATTGCGTTGCTGCAATTCTCGGCCATGAAACTGTCATGTACATAGCAAAAAGTGAAGACGCAATAAGGCTGTTAAAAACGGTATCGGTCAGCACGTACGTGATAATTATTTCTCTATGGTTCCAATCAAAACCAAAAACTGGTGACTCTGGCGAAGACAACCCAAATATCACGTAACTCGCAGCAAGAACAATACAACCCGTTGAGGCAATTCGCTTTGGACCAAACTTGTCAGCAAGAAATCCGCCTCCAATAGCTCCAGCTAAACCAAAAAAGACACCGTAACCACCATTAATGTCTGTGAATTCAGTACGAGTCCATCCATGTTCTTGAATAAAAAGGACGTTCGTAATAGGGGAGAGAACGCCGCCTGCAATAAAAATAGTCAAACCAATTGCGCCAGCAAGCAGAGTGGACCTGAGCGAAAAAGCGCGTTTTAGAAAACCAAATAATTGAAGAACACTGCTTGCCAGCTGATGTTCTTTTCGCAACTGGACACTTCCACTAGACCAAGGCAATAGTTTTTCACCCGCACGTTCTCGGAGCAACAGAGGAAACAGCATGATGCCTCCAAGCATCAGGACTTGGATTGCAAACGCAACGCTTAACCCATCCTCGTCCACCATTCGGCTCAGAAACGCTCCACCCAAAAAGATACCAATATATTTAGATCCATACATAAAACCGTTTGCTCGGCCTCGTTCTGATTCACGTAGCAAATCAACAGCAAGCGCGTCCACAGAGACATCTTGGAGTGAATTAAAAATATTATGGACAAAGACAAGCCAGCCAATCAACACGAGATGCTCCGCAGGTTCAGGCACAAATGCCATCGAGAAAATGGTCAACGTCATTCCAAGTTGTGCGGCGAGAATCCAAGGCCTCCTGCGTCCCATTGCGGGGATGCCGAATCGGTCAATAAATGGTCCCCAGAAAAACTTGAAAGTCCAAGGTAAAGTTGAAAGTGCTGTCACTGAAGCAATCGCAGCAACAGAATCGCCACGTTCCGCGAGATAGGAGGCAAAGGTGACAGTCACGAATCCATAAGGAATGCCTTGCGCAACGTACAGCACACAGAGGGTAACAAGGCGAAGAAGAGGGTTGTCTGTGAGGTTTACTTGGCGAGCGCTTCCTAGCATTGACTTGGCATGGTATCCTATGCCGTTCAGGTCCATTGGCGCAGTTGGCTAGCGCGCTTGCATGACACGCAAGAGGTCACTGGTTCGAGCCCAGTATGGACCACTCAATTCACCCCGCTAGAAGCAAGGCCTTCTGCGGGGTTTTTCATGGCCCATTGCACCCCCCCCTTCGCAGGGTACGAGCGACAAGCCGCTCGCTTGATTTGCGCCTCATGAAATGCGTCTCAGAGCCAAATTACCTATATTCACATGCGTGCTCTTTTTTTCTTAGTAATTTCTCGTTATTCTGAATATTCCGTTTGCGTCTGTCCAATAATCCATTACTCAAATGGTTGAAGAGAAATGCAAGTGTTGCATTTTAGAGTAGAGAAACCCTTTTTAAGAGAAGAAAGAGAGAGGTAGAACATGAATACGAAATGTAACTTCGCCCTATTGGGCGTCGCAACCTGTGCTATTAGCACCTTCGCTTCGGCGGATGTCATCATGGATCAAATTGGCTCAATGGACGGTGCGAACACTGCAAATGGTAGTATTTCAGCATCCCAAGACTTCGATGCATACGGTGCGTATGACATCGTCGCAATGGATGACTTCACCATTGGTTCCGACATGAACCTCACTAGCGCAAGCATGGTGCTAGGAGGCTGGAACGGATACGCTGGCACTGATGGAGTGACAGGCTACACAGTAAGCATCTTCAGCTCGGTTGAAGCTGCTGGTGTTGATATCTTCGGTGACGTTATGTTCATGTATTTTGACGTTGCATCCGTGAGTGGTGACTGGACAGGCGGAGGCGATCTCGTCAGCTTCGACCTTGGTGGTTTTGCACTTGCTGCTGGATCCTACTGGATTGGCATCACACCGTTTAATGCCTTTGGCGATAATGGTCAAACAGGTGCGTACCAAAGTGACATCGGAGACAACTCTGGTGCGCAAGCGAATCCGACTGGCGCTTTTGGCTTTGGTCCTTACCAATCCACTGGCGCGAACTACGCGTACAGTCTTGAAGGAACAGGCGTGCCTGCTCCTGGTGCACTTGCACTACTTGGACTTGCTGGTTTTGCGAGCCGTCGACGACGAAAATAAGTCATTCGGCATCTAAACTTCGGTTTAACCAAATACCCCTCGCTTGCGAGGGGTATTTTTTTCACCATTCATGTATTTGCCTTTAATGCGTCTCAGAGCCAAATTAATTCTGTTACTCGCAAGAACCCCAGTTGCTGAC
>CAZURP010000135.1:0-4960 GCA_964623715.1 uncultured Isosphaeraceae bacterium
CCTCCGACCTCCTGACCCCCAGTCAGGCGCGCTAACCAAGCTGCGCTACAGCCCGAGTTTAGGAATGATACATTGAATGTCAGGGGAGTTGAGCATTAAAAGCAGATATACTGACCTTCGATAGCCATGCAGCGCCCCCTCAACATTTGGAAGATAACCGACGGTAAACCAGGACATGAAAGTCAAATTGATGGGCTCATCGGTGCTATTCGGGCTTCGTGCGAGGTGGACGAATCGGTTATTCAAGTAAAAAAGAGCCCGAGCGTGTTTAGTCTGTTTTTTTCTTGGCTGTTTCGGAAGCGCCCATCCCTGTTCCCGCAAGACTCTCCAGATTTGATTGTTGGAGCTGGGCATAGAACGCACAGTACTATGCTTCTTGCAAAGTCATTTTGTGGTGGCAAAACAGTGGTCTTGATGAAGCCATCGCTGCCACTGAAGCGGTTTGATTTTATTGTGGTGCCATGTCATGATCAGGTACAGCCAAGCGCAAACGTCATCGAAACGCAAGGTGCGCTGAATTCGGTGCCATTTGTTCGTGGTAAAGATATGCAAACGGGGTTGATGTTGGTCGGCGGCGAATCGAAACACTATGCTTGGGACAATGAGAATATATTGTCACAGATAAAACACATAATCGAACAAGACACGAACATCAGGTGGACACTCACGACTTCTCGAAGAACCCCAGAAACTTTTTTGCAACTGTTGGATGGAAGCGCCATCGAGGTTGTGCCATTCGAGAATACAGACTCAAATTGGTTGCTTGCGCACTACCGTCAATCTGGAAGAATATGGGTAACACCCGATAGTGTTTCAATGGTGTATGAATCGTTGTCGTCAGGTGCAATTACAAACATTTTTTCCATTGAGCCCAGTACCGCTTCATCAAGAGTTCGTGCCGGTCTTGAGAAACTCATAGAAGACAAAACGGTTTGTTCTTTTGAGGACTGGAAACAAGAATCGAAATTTGAACAGTTGCCAAAAGAATTCAGTGAGTCCGATCGCGTTGCATCTATTATTTTGGACAAAATCGCATGACAAAAAAGAAGTTAACCGTTGTGCAAATGCTTCCAGAACTTGAGAGTGGAGGTGTTGAACGAGGAACCCTTGAGATGGGAAAATACCTTGTTGATCGTGGGCATCGATCAATTGTAATTTCATCCGGCGGTCGAATGGTAGAACAACTGTTGCTTGAAGGCAGCGAGCATGTTGATTGGGCAGTAGGCAAAAAAACGTTGTCAACAATTCGTTACATCAAAAAAGTACGAAACTTTTTGCGCGAAACAAAGCCAGACATTTTGCACTTGCGTTCACGTTTGCCAGCTTGGATTGGCTATTTGGCGTGGAAAAAATTGCCGAGGAACGATCGCCCGAAACTTGTAACGACTGTGCATGGTCGTTATTCAGTTGGGAAATACAGCAGCGTCATGGTTCGTGGTGAAAAAATCATAGCTGTTTCTGGAATGATTCGTGAATACATTTTGGATAACTATTCTTTTGTTGATCCAGAAGATATAACCGTGATTCATCGAGGTGTTGACACCAATGAGTACACTCCCGAATATCAAGCCACCGATACTTGGAAAGATGATTGGTTTGCGCAATATCCGAAAATGCAGGGCAAGCAGTTGCTCACCCTTCCAGCGAGGTTGACGCGTTGGAAAGGACAAGAAGATTTTGTTCAAGTTATCGAAACTTTGAAAAATGATACATATCACGGCGTGATTGTCGGCAGCGCGCATCCAAAGAAGCAAGAGTTTGCTGACGAATTGCGAAGACTCATAAAGGCGAAAGGGTTGACCGAGTATGTCACCATGGTTGGTCATCGAACAGATATGAAAGAGATTCTCTCGATTTCTTCCATCGTGTTTTCACTATCGACCGATCCAGAAGCTTTTGGAAGAACGACTATCGAGGCGCTCAGTTTAGGGACGTCCGTGATTGGTTATGATCATGGTGGGGTGAAAGAACAACTCGATGCTGTTTTCCCTCAAGGCGCTGTAACATTGGGAAGCATCGACGAAGCAGTTCGTAAGATCAACTCGTGGGGAATGAGTTTGCCAACGCCTGGGCGGAATGTCAAATTCACTCTTGACGGAATGTGTTCACGAATATTGAAGGTGTACACAGATTTGGTGAGTGATGGATAATAACACTGCAGAAATCTACAACACGCTGACTTGGCAGGAGAAAATAGTTTTGCTGTTTACGTCTCTTCTGTTTTTACTGCAACCGTTCAAGGCCATCGATCAACGAGTTGCGGTTTTCGCGCTTTGCGGAATTGGAGTTTGGATATTATTTACGCAAAAGAAAATATATAGCCAGACAGGATTTTGGAAATATATGTTCATCGCATTTCTTCTGGTATTCCCAGGCATTGTTTCAGTGTTTGGGACGCACGATGTAGGCGAAACGACGAAATTTATTTTGGGGTTTCCTCTCTTCTTTGCTCTTGGCGTTTCCCTTTATTCACTTTTTCGAAACAGAAAAGCACTGCAGTTGCTCATGGGGATTATTTCTGTGGTTTCTATGTTGTGCATATTCGATGCTGTTTTTCAGTTCTTCGTTGGGGTTGATTTGCTCGGCAATCCAAAAATGGGGAACTTGCTTTCAGGTCCCTTTAGCAATGCGCACATGGGCACGATGCTGACGGTTACTATGCCAATCACGCTGAAATGGCTCGAGAGGTACGGCTGGAAAACACAAGTTTTATATGCAATTTGTTTAGGATTAGTCGTGTTCGTTTCAGACAAACGAACCGAGTGGGTGACGTTTTGTTTAGGTGTGTTCATTTTTTGTTACTGTGGAATAACGAAACGCAGCTTGTTCTATTTATTCTTGTTCATGTTTTTATCCATAATAACGGCCGCGTTGGGTTGTTGTTCTGCAGTTAGGCAAAATTTTGAAAAAATAGCATCACAGTCTTTTTCATATGAAGACTTGAATAGAGCATTGTCGAATAGAGGATATATTTATTCGACAGCGTTCAATATGGGGATGAAAAATCCTGTTAATGGGGTAGGAGCAGGTGCCTTTTCTTCTTCTGTCAAACGATATCGCCTAGAAAATTACGAATCAAAATCGCGCAGAGTTTCTGCTCCTCCACATGCGCATCATCCATGGTTAGAAGTTTTCGCTGAAACTGGCTTGGTTGGCATTTTTTCACTTGTCGCAATAATCGCATTTTTAGTATTTGTAATTCTTCGTTCGACAAGAGGATTTAACTTGTCGTATTACCCATGGTTCATTATGTTGGTTCTCATGCTGAATCCAATCAATTCTATGCCGCCATTGTTTAAATCTTGGTGGATTCCACTTGTGCTTATGGCTGTTATTGCGCACCTAGCAGATGTGGAGTATGAAGATCGAAAAATAACACCATGATTGTAAGTCATAAATATAAATTCATTTTTATCAAGACGCATAAAACTGCTGGAAGTAGTATGGAGATGGCTCTTGCCCCTCTATGCGGACAAGAAGATATTGTCACGCCAATGGAATCTAATCGTTCCACGGGCATACCAAGAAACTACTATGAAAAAAATCTCGTAGGGTCAATGTACAACAAGTCAAGGTTGTTTAGAAAAAGTATTCATCGCCATTCTGCCTTACTTGGGAAGTGGTACTACGAGCACATGCCAGCCCTTCGAGTCAAAGAGTTGGTGGGAGATAAAGTGTGGGCTACGTACTATAAATTTTGCTTTGAAAGAAACCCATGGGATAAAGTTGTTTCGTATTACATCTGGAAAAAACAGGGTCAGGGCCGAAATGTTCCACCGTTTGCTGAATACGTTTTACAAAAGACTCACCGCTTGCCGCAGGATGCTCGATTGTATTTTGACGGTGAAGAATCGATGGTTGATGATGTGTTTGATTTTTCCAGTTTTAAGGGCACTTTTGCATCTGTTTGTGAAAAACTTGGAGTTCCGTTCAAAGGAACTATGCCGAGAGAAAAAACAGGCATCAAAAAACAGGCGATTGATTACCGCGAATTTTACACAGACGAAACAAGAGAAATCATCGGCGAAATTTTTAGTAGAGAAATCAAACTCATGCGCTATGATTTTGATGGAATTGTTCGATGAACAATACAAAAAAACAACTGAGGGTGTGCTGGTTGAAAGATAAACGTCTTGGGCACTTGACCAAAATCGAAGGCGTTCTAAAAGCATTGAAGTTGCATTACGAAGTGGAGGTAGATGAAATTGAAGTTGTTTGGAAACCGAGATTTTTAAGAACATGTGCTCGATTTCTTCCAAATTTCTATCTGAAAAAAACACTCAAGCATATCCCAGAAGGCTCTGTTGATCTTGTTGTCTCAGCAGGTGGAGCGACAGAATGGCCGAATGCAACATTGGCAAAACGTTTGCAAGTTCCAAATCTGTTTATTGGGTCTTGCCGAACTTGCACGGAGAGCAATTTTGCAATTCTTCCTCGCTTTGAAGGCAATGCAAAAAATATTTTGCTTCTGGAAGTTTCGCCCTCAAAAATTGATGAAGAAGTCGCTCAGTGTGCAGCGGATATCGAACTGCCAGAGTTGACAGCAAATTACTGGACAGTATTGCTTGGGGGAAATTGCCGTGGATGTAAATGGACCGAGAGTGACTGGTTACTTCAAATGAAAAGAATAATCTCAGAAGCAAAAAAAGCAGATGTTCAGTTGCTCGTCACGAGTTCTCCTCGTACGGGAAAATTAAATGAGCGTATTTGCGAGAAGTTGTTGCTCGGCTCTGGTCTTCTTGCAAAAACAGTGTGGTTTAGTGATGGGGAAGCTAGCTCCCCTAGTATGTTGGCAATGCTTGGCAAGGCAGATAAGGTGATTGTTTCCGGAGATAGTGCATCGATGATAAACGAAGCGATTTTAGCGCGAAAACCAGTTGCGACGATTTCTCCAGCTTCGTGTAAGCTCCCAGCGAGAAATGAAAGGATGCTTCTGCAACTTGAACAAAACAAACATATT
>CAZURP010000136.1:0-525 GCA_964623715.1 uncultured Isosphaeraceae bacterium
TTCGAAACAAGTCTTTCGGCAACACCTCACCAAAAATGAAGAGCATAGGAATTAGAATGACGGCGTTGATAAGAATAGCTATCCAAGGACCCAATGAAGTTTCTTCAAGCAAGCTGGCAACGCCGTAACTTGCAACGTAGTTTGCGATGTTGTTACAAACAAGCAACACCGCCAACATTCTTGTGGGGTGGTTGATGAGGGCGAGTAATCGCTTTGCGCTTTTTACACCACCCGAAGCACGGACATCAAGTCGAATTTTATTGATTGTATACAACCCAGTTTCAAGACCAGAATACAGTGCACTCAGTACTATGCCAAGCAGGGTTACGCAGATGGCGATGTATAGCTCACTCATGTTCCACCGCCTTGAGAGAGAGAAACCAGAACAGAAGCAACTCGGTACTCGTCCATGGATGCAACTTCGAGGTGAAGATTATTGAATTGCACCCCGTCGCCGACTTGCGGGATGCGACCAAGTTTCGCAGCAATAAGGCCACCCATTGTTGCTGCAGGACAGTGTTCAAT
>CAZURP010000136.1:535-4955 GCA_964623715.1 uncultured Isosphaeraceae bacterium
GCTGTCCATCCACGGACAGTAGTGTTCGCATCGATTTTCCAGCGCCCATCTTGCAGTTGTTCAGGCGGAACTAACTCGTAATGATCCCCGTCACCAATTTCACCGACAAGTTCTTCGAGAACATCTTCAAGTGTTACAAGACCAGCAGTTCCACCAAACTCATCAACAACAATCGCGAGTCGAGTTGAGGTTTCTCGGAAGCGAGAGAGAAGTTGATCGAGTGTTGCCACTTGTGGAATAAATTGTGGCTTTGTCATGCTTGCTTGCATGAGGGTTTGTCCATCGTTGCACCTTTGCAAGTACCGCTTGGTGTGCAACATTCCTTCGATAGCATCAATGTCTTCGCCGAAGATTGGGATTTGCGTTAAGTGTGTTTTGTGGATGAGCGCGCGCATATCCTCTTCACCAATGGTTAATGGCGCTGAAATCATATGCACTCTTGGTGTCATAACTTCACGAACGCGAATCCGGCTTAATTCCACAACTTCAAAGAGCACGCGTTGTTCGTCTTGGTCGATGATGCCTTCAGAAGAAGATAGCGTCACAAGAGAGGCTAATTCAGTTGCATTTAATGTATCGGGAGTTTTTGTAGAAATGAGTCGCGAAAGTGGCATAATGATAAACACATCGATTGCGTGGCGAATTGGTGCAATGATTTGATGCAACAGAACAAGCGGGGGTGCAAGCAATGTTGCCATGCCAATTGGCCGAGCGGCGGCGGCCATTTTCGGGAGCACTTCTCCAAAAATAACAATCGAGAAAAGCGTTGTGATAGCTATCCCGATTTCGGTTCCAATGCCTCCTGGAGCATGTAACATCAAAACGGAACCAATAATGAAATACAAGACATTAGCAGTCATGTTGCCAATGAGAATGGTTATCAAAACGGTTCGGCGGTGCTTGACAACATAGAGCACCGCTTTTGCAGGTGGTGTGTTCCTCTTACGTAGATCGACGAGTTGTGCTTGCGCTAATCGAAAGAACGACGTTTCGCTACTACTAAAAAACGCGCTCAATAAAAGCAGTGGAATTAGACTGATAATGAGCCCAAAGTCAAGTCCGGACCACGTTGCTATAGTTTCATCAATCATCACTTATTCGCCAAGTCTTTAACGGCAGTTTCAATACGAGCCATGAACTCTTTGGAATTTTCGGCATCGTTAAAGTGTAGCGGTTTTCCATAACAGACACGAATAGTGCCTGCCCGTGGAATGTAGGTCGCCTCTGGGAGCACGCGTAAACCGCCTTCTACATAGATTGGCACGACAGGCCTTCCACTTTTTTTAGCAAGAAGCGCGAGCCCACCTTTGAATGTTCCTATTTCTCCTGTTCGGCTGCGAGTCCCTTCTGGATAAATAACAAGAGACCATCCACGCGATAACAAATCTTGCATAGTACGAATGGAACGCAAGGGGGATTTGATTCTTTCGATGCCGAATGCATGCCAAAGCGCGGCGACAAAAAATTGGATGAATCTTTTTTTTAACGAGTTGCCCTCTCGGTCTGCAAAGTGGTCAAAAGCTGCGGCAACCGCTGTGCGGTGCCGGTACTCCTGTGGGAGTGTGTGCATGATTACATGCGTGTCAACATGACTCTGGTGGTTCGATGCAAAAATAACAGGCGCTTCTTTTTGCGAGAACGAAGATAGCCCAGTGGTTTCCCAATGAATTCTCCGAACGACTTTAACGATGCGAAGAATCAGCAATAAGAAAAATCTGCAGCAACGCGTTATGGGCGAACGGAATTGCGTCAGGATGGCATCAGCATCGGGTGGCTGGTTAGCAATCTGTTCGGGGGATGTCATTTGCGTGATTGAGAACTTTTTCGAACGCTCTGGCGTATTGATCGAGCAATGCAGTGTTTGCAGAGGGAAACGATGGCAACTTGAGTAACGAACCATTGCCAAGCGTCGTGTTTGGCAAATCAGTTGGATCGTACGTGTGAATAGGATTTTCTTGTGTTGCGGGCAGCCGTGCGATTTTCGACCAGACATTATGTGTAAACACAGGTTGCTGGTGTAGGAGTGGGTACCGAGGTGCTGCAACAAGTGCGCCTTCTGCTTGCAGTGCGCTCGCAAGGTCATTGATTGGCAAACCGGTTTTCTTTTCATCGTATCGAACGAGGAATTCAAAATACACTCGGTGTACATCGGCATCTGACAAGAATGTTTCAAAGCCCATAGTTTCAAGTTTTCGAGAGAGGTATTCGCAATTCTTATTGCGCCGGTTGTTGCGTTCTTGCATTTGTTCAAGTTGCGAGCAAGCAAGTGCAGCTGCCATAGGAGCCATTCTGAATTTGAATCCAAAACCTGTTGCAGCAAAATATTTATTTTTCGACTCAAGTTCGAGTAATCGTTCGTAATGCCCGAGTCTCGTTGCCGCTTCCAAAACTTCTTGGTCATCGCAAAGTAAAATTCCACCTTCGCCCGAAGGACAGAGTTTATTTCCCTGCATGCTAAAGACGCTTACGTCTCCAAATGATCCAATTGGTTTACCTTTGTATGTTGCGCCATGCGCATGCGAGGCATCTTCGAGAATTTTGAGGTTGTGTTTTTTTGCAATTGCAGTGATTGCGTCCATCTTGGAAGGCATGCCAAATAAATGCACAACAACAATGGCCTTTGTTTTGTCGGTAATTTTTCGTTCGATGTCTTCGGGGTCTAACCCAAGGCAATCTGGTTCGAGTTCAGCAAAAACTGGCACGCCACCGCAGTGCAAGACTGGCATGACGCTTGACCACCACGTAGCAGAGGGCACAATGACTTCGTCGAATGGTTGAATTCCAATGGCATGCAATCCTGCAAGAATCGCTGAGGTGCCGTTGTTGTGTGTGAGTGCGAACTTTCGACCTGTGAGGTTTTTGTATGCTTCTTCGAGCTCCCCAACGACCGGATGCAAAGACAAATTTCCACTGCGGAGCACTGCAAGCACGGCTTGCTCATCTTGTTCCGAAATAATCGGCCACCGATTGGCTTCCGTTTGGTCGAGTGAAATGGCCCGCTCTCCACCGAGAATAGCAGGAAGTGCTGTAGCTGTCGTCATTTTGGTTCCTTTACAGGTTAACTCTCTGGTGTATCGCCAGCGATTGAAGAGCGCATATCAGTGTCGGAGATGACGTTCTTCATATTGTAATAATCCATCACGCCGAAATTGCCTTTCCGAAACGCATCCGCCATCGCTTTGGGTACATCTGCTTCAGCAAGAACAACAAGTGCTCGGTTTTTTTGTTCTTCGGCACGGTACTCCGCTTCCTGGGCAACCGCCATCGCTCTTCGTTTTTCCGCTTGCGCTTGGAATCTGGATTTATCAGCTTCTGCTTGATGGGCTTGCAGCGTTGCGCCGATGTTTTCACCAACGTCTATGTCTGCAATATCAATGGAGAGAATTTCGAACGCAGTGCCTGCGTCGAGCCCCTTTGAAAGGACTGTTTTGGAGATGTTGTCAGGGTTTTCTAGCACAGCAAGGTGTGTCGCTGCCGAACCGATCGTCGAGATAATCCCTTCGCCAACCCGCGCAATGATTGTTTCTTCAGTTGCGCCGCCAACAAGCCTTGCGATGTTTGTTCGCACAGTTACGCGCGCTCGAGCTCGGAGTTGAATTCCATCGCCGGCAACAGCGTCGATGGTTCGTTTGCCGCCACCATCACTTGGGCAATCAATAACTTTCGGATCAACACTTGTGCGCACGGCTTCTAAAATATCGCGTCCAGCGAGGTCGATTGCTGTTGCTGTTTCCCACTGCAAATCAATGCGAGCTTTGTCTGCTGCAATCATGGCACGAACAACATTTGTAATTCGGCCACCCGCAAGATAATGTGCCTCGAGCTGGTCAGTCGTTACTTCAATGCCTGCTTTTTTGGCGCTGATGCGGTTTATGACAACAGACTTTGCGTTGACTTTACGAAAGCGCATCATGACGAGGTCGATGAACCCGACCTTTGCGCCACTGACCCACGCTTGCAAATAGAGTCCGACATATTGAAACGCAAATGCGACAATAATCAGTAAGAAAATCCCACCAATAATGACGCCGCCGAGTAACCATGGTGAAATTGCTGCAATTAATAAGTTCATACGAACCTCCTCTTCAAAAACTCTATTGTATCACCCTGAGGCTACTCTGACTTTCACTTGATTGTCGTAGACGGAAACAACGATTATTGCTACATCAGCCTCTATGCTCCCTGTTTCTGCCATTGCGTCGATTCGTTGTCCATCGACTCGTATGACTCCAACTGGGCGAAGTACAGTGAGAGAGATTCCTTGCTTCCCAACCAGTTGTTGTAAGTCAGCTTGTTGTTCTTCAAATCGAACCTTTGCTCTTTGCTTGGCTTCTTCGCTGTCTTCGACCACAATACCACCAAGCACCATGCGTTTTGCTAAGGGTGATGCAACCCAAATTTTGAAAGCAATCCACGCGAG
>CAZURP010000137.1:0-4937 GCA_964623715.1 uncultured Isosphaeraceae bacterium
TGGGTACGCCATCACAGAGAAAACGATTGAGTCGCTTCGTTCTTTGGTTAATCCCACACGACATTGATCGTGTCGTTTGCAACATCTGCCTCGTTGCAAATCACGAGCCAATTGTCACCAGATTTTGTTCCGTCATCTGGATCAATGTCTCCCCAGTCTGCCATAAATAAATTGTCAGGACCAAGGGGCATTCCGTTCAGCGGTTGGTAGGCAATGCCTTCTGGATACAAAGAGTCAACTGTTCGGACTGACCCGTCACCTGCAACAATGACTCCAACCCACATAGATTCAGAACCGTGAAATTTTAGAGTGAAGCTATTTGTGAACGAATCAGCTTCTTGCAGACCATTTTCGGGTCCGCGATTCGAAAGAACGACGTCAGAAGCACCCGCGCCTGAGTGCCATTTCGTCCGTAGCCGATCACCCCACAGCGCCTGATGTGCATACGAATTGTTTGCGTAGTCGGTTAAACTAGCTGTCGAAAGATCGCCCTTAAAACTATTGTCCCAAAGCATCGTCTCGCCATCGATCCCAGTAAAGTCATACGTAAGCGTCTCGCCGTTCATGTCCTGAATCGCTGGATTTGTTTCGACTGGGCTAATCACACTCGCTGTCGTAAAATAATTACGACCAATCATCAGTGACATGAGGTTTGCCGTTGTGTCAGTCGCGTCAAAGAGCGGATCAAGATTGTCGTACTCAGAAGCGACAGCACTTGGCTGTGGAAGTTTTCCTTCGTTTGAAGTCGCGAAAAGCAACATCGCGCCGTGAATACCTTTCGCTTGCGCTTTGTCCTTTGTCGTCCTCGCCGTCCGCATTGCACTGTTTAGTGCGGGAAACAAGAGTGATGTGAGCAAGCCAATGATTGCGATTACAACGAGGAGTTCGATGATCGTGAACCCTCGATACAGAGGCATTGAACGTTGGGTATAGTTCTTCATAGCTCTAAAGGATACGCCAAACCTCCGAAAAGTCATAGTGGCTCATGCCAATTTATCGCGTGTTCGACGAATTACTGCGGGATTTCCACTGTAAATAGTCCAAGGGTCAAGATCTCGCATAGCAACTGACCTCGCGCCAAGGATAGCTCCTTCGCCGACTGTCACCTTTGGTCCAACAAAAGCATCTGCGGCAATCCAAACATCGTCTTCAATCGTGATTGGATGTCGAAGGAGCGGCATATCTTTGTCGTTGTAATCGTGCGTTCCTGCACAAAGGTGGGCGTACTGCGAGATAGAAACTCGTTCCCCAATCACTACCTTGCCGAGGCAGTACACAATTGCATGGTCTCCGAGACAACTATGCTGCTTAAGTGTTAAATTCCAGGGGCACTCCACTTTCACTGTTCGCCGGATGACGCACGAAGCATCTACTTTAGCACCGTATGAATTGAGTAGGAAAATCCTCCAACTATTCCACGTATGAAATGAATAACGAAAAAAAGTTGCTTGCACGATCGACCAGAGCAATCGCCAAACTTTCTCTTGCAAGCTGTATGGACTTACATGTCGTTCTTCACTCATCATAGGAAGGCGTCAACTTTTTTTTGTATTCAATCATTTTAAGCGAAATGAAAATTTCATAGGTTGAAACGAGCATGCAAAATCGTAGCCCTGTAAGGCCGTCCATAAAACCGGCACGCATAATATACATCCAGAAAAAACGAAAGAGCCATTTAGCAGGAAGCCAAGGATAAATATTATGTTTGATCCAACGACGGCGTTCTTGCACACTTCCAAAGAATTTTCCTTCAATGGTCATGCCTGACTTTTCCGGCTGAATAATAATTTCTTTCGCTTCTAGCGTTGAATATTTATTGTGTTTCTCAAGATAACACTCTAGCCCTCGGCGATCGTAGTGTTCCATGTGCCCCTTAAGTTTTCCAATTTTGCCGTCAACAATCATGTGTTCATGCACGTCTCGGTCTTCATAAAATGCCTTGCCGCGTTTGAAGAATCGCACGTTCCAACTTGGATAATATCCACAGTGTCGAATTCTCTTGCCAAGGAAGATAAAGTACCTGTTAATGTTAAAGGCTGATTGGCTTACTTCTTTTGCGGGTTTCGATGCAATCGAACAGAGCTCGTCTTTTAGTTTCGGAAGAATTGTTTCGTCAGCGTCTAAGAAATAGACCCACTCTGTTTGTATGTCTAAGTTATCTAGTGCCCAGTTCTTTTGCTTGGCATAACCAAGCCACGGTTGCTCGACGACTTCTGCTCCAGCTGCCCTCGCAATCTCGCATGTTCTATCTGTCGAACCTGAGTCAACTACCCAGACCCTGTCCGCCCAGTCCATCACACTCGCGAGTGTGTGTGGGAGATTAATTTCTTCGTCCTTCACTGGTATGATAATTTCGATGTTTGATTTTTTCTTATCGCGTGGTGCAACAATCTCATCAACATAGAGCACACGTTCACCACGCGCCTGCGCGGGCTCACCAGTGCAAATCATCCACTGTGGAAGCCTGCCGTCGACTAGGCCGCGCGCACCGACGACAACACCTTGCTCAATATGTGAACCAGGCATAACAACGCTATCAGTCGCAACCCAGCAATCTTTTTCGATAGTGATTTCTCCCGAACGGTTTGTTTTGCCAGCAGTTTTATGATCGCCGCATGTTGTGAGCAACATCACATATTGGCTAATCGAAGATCTGTCTCCAACGTACACTTTTTTTGAAGCGTGCACGATAACATCGTCACCAAAGATGACGAGATCCCCAACTGTAACGTTCCACGGCTTATCAAATTTTACACTTCGACGGATTCTTGCGTTGTGTCCCAAGCGCATTCCGAACAATCGCAAAATAGTTCTTCGGTACAGATACGCGTTATGCGGGCTGCATGAAAAAATCGGCTGACCGATTGCTATCCAGATAAACTCGCGAATAGAGTTCACTCAATTACCTTCGCGGGGTTGCCCAATAGTTCTACCGATTTGTCGTAGCTTCTGTAGACACTCGCCCTGGGCTGCACGATGGTGTTTGGAGCAAGCGTGACTGTCGGCGCAATGTAAGCATCGACTCCAATGTAGGTACCGTCGCCTATAGAAATGGGCGGGCGTGTTAATGGGAAAGTCGTGTCTTTCATGTCGTGTGACCCTGCACACAAATGTGCTCGTGTGTCCACCCGTACGTTATCGCCGAGCGTAATAGTGCCAAGTGAATACAAAATGGACCGCTCAGCAAAATGGCAATCATTGCCAATGACGAGGTTCCATGGAATGGTTATTTGCACCGTTCTTGCGAACGTGCAGCCTTTACCGACCTTTGCGCCAAAAACACGAAGAAGAAATGAGCGACAAAAGGGAAAAATCGTCCACAAAAACCACCCAAAGGTGCCCCAAACAACTCGAAGGAACAGTTGTAAAATCGGCCAGGCCGTCCGTCTTGTTGGCGGTGTTTCCACCATTGCTGAGGTTCGGCTCTTGGTCTCTTGTTTTTTCTCGGTTTGTTCCATTGCTAATCCCAGCTCAGGTATCGGTTGTTCCACTCTCTAGATTCACACAATCGGCATTATTATGGTGCTACATCCTATTTTGCGCCATTTTTTACAAATTACGGTTCAGGGTACTACCCCCACCGACTCGGTTTTGTTCGCATACCCATATTCACCTGCGCAGCACACCGTGTAACGCCCTTTTGGTGTCTGACCCCAAAGGTGTCTGACCCCAAAAGCGTCTGACCCCAAAGGTGTCTGGCACCTAAGGTGTCTGACCCCAAAGGTGTCTGACCCCAAAGGTGTCTGACCCCAAAAGCGTCTGACCCCTAGAGGTGGGTGTGACTGTCACTCTCAAACGGCGATCAAGGCAATTTCGATGCAAAAAAGGCAATACGGTGTGACAGTCACCAGGTGTCTGACCCCAAAAGTGGGTTGTTAGATGCGACGCCCGATAGACCACTTTAACTCGGGCATTTTGAGCATGTAACTGCCAAAACTCACAAATGCGGTCCCAATAATCAATGCTCCAAGGAGGGTCCAAAGAGCTTGCATGTAACCACCCGATTCATTCTCAAAATACTCAATGAATACCCCAACGCAGACTCCCATGAGGAGTGTCAATAGTGAAGTTTTTATCCAAGAACGCAGCACAGCACTGTCGACCAGCCGGGGCACATATCGACGGAACAGGAAAAGGAGAATGGAAACCTGCAAAACTGCGCAGATTGCCGTCGACCACGCCAATCCCGACGCCCGAAGGGGTGTCCAGATAAGCGTGATGTTTAAAAGAAAATTTAGGCAAACGCAAAGCATTGCGACCCGAACCGGTGTCATCTTGTTTCCCTTCGCGTAATACCCCTTGGTCAGCACTTGCGTCATGGAGTATGCCCAAACTGCCGTTGCATACCCAAGCAAAATAGTGCCAACCTCCAGTGCATCGCTTGCTGAGAATTGATCGCCTTGAAATACGACAGTCGCAAGTTGATTTCGGACAAGCAGCAGTCCAGCGCTTGCTGGCAATCCAATAAACACCACCGTCCGTAAACCTCTTCGCATTGTGTCTGCAAATGTGTCGGTTTCTTTTGCCTGTTTAGCAAGCAACGGATATATTGCCGTTGCGAGCGCAATCCCAAACACGCCAAGGGGGAATTGATACAACCGTTGCGCCCAACTCACCGACGCCATTGCACTTTCACCAAGTGGGTAGGTGTACCCAAAAATAGTTGGGCCAAAAATATTTGAAAAGTTTGCAACAAGCCCATCAAGTAATGTGTTTATTTGCAACGTGCCAAGACCAATGACCATAGGTAACGTATCGTGCAACAACTTCCTAAAGTCGCCTTTCGCACTCGTTGTCTCTTTTGTAAACCAACCATACTCCCGAAGCGCGCGAACCGACCACGCGACTTGCACAACACCTGCAACAACTATCGAAACACCGATCGCGGTCATATGGTTTAATGGGTTAGCAAATACTCCAACAAATCCAAATCCAAA
>CAZURP010000138.1:0-4934 GCA_964623715.1 uncultured Isosphaeraceae bacterium
AAAAATCATCACTGCTCGAAAAGGTGAAAAAGAGAGCGACCCTGACGCACTCATGCTCATTCGACACAGTTGCGCACACGTGATGGCGGAAGCAATTCAACGAGTACACCCAAGCGCAAAACTTGTGTATGGTCCCGCTGTAGAGAATGGTTTTTACTACGACATCTCCTTTGAGGACGGCAAGCCGTTATCAAGCGAAGAATTCGAAGCCATAGAACAGGAAATGAAAGCCATCATCAAAGAAGACCGCCCGTTTACTCGGTACGAGCTTCCAATTGAAGAAGGTATGAAAAAACTTGAAGGCGAAGGAAGCAAGTATAAAATCGACAACGCACAACGCGCAGTTCAAAATGGTTCTGACTCGCTCACGTGGTACGCAACCGGCACGCCAAACGAACACTGGGAAGATCTCTGCAAAGGACCGCATGTTCCGTCAACAGGAGCCATAGGGGCTTTCAAACTACAAACAATCGCAAGTAGCTACTGGCACGGCGACGCTGAATCAGACCGATTAACTCGCGTCTACGGCATAGCGTTCGTGCACAAAAAACAACTCAAGAACTACTTAAAGTTACTAGAAGAAGCAAAAAAACGAGACCACCGCCTCGTCGGCAAAAAACTTGGGCTCTTCCACATCGACGAGATGGTCGGACAAGGGCTTCTTCTCTGGACGCCCAACGGTGCAATCATTCGGCAGGAGTTACAGAACTTTATTTCAGAACAATTGCGTCGCCAACAGTACAGCCAAGTGTTTACACCGCATATTGGTAAACTTGATTTGTATCGCACTTCGGGGCACTATCCTTACTACCAAGAAAGTCAGTATCCGCCACTCATCGACCCTGATCAGTTGCACTCGCTTGCGCAGGAAGGATGCAGTTGCGCTGACCTTGCAAACATGATGAAAGAGGGCGAGATAGATGGCTACCTGTTAAAGCCGATGAACTGCCCACACCACATTCGCATTTACGCAAATGGGCAACACAGTTACCGCGACTTGCCGATTCGACTTGCAGAGTTTGGAACGGTCTACCGATGGGAACAATCTGGCGAAATTAGTGGCATGACCCGAGTCCGCGGTTTCACACAAGACGATGCGCACTTGTTCTGTACTGAAGAACAAGTTGAACAAGAATTGATTGGTTGCTTAGAACTTGTCAATATTATTTTCAACACGCTTGGTATGCATGACTATGCCGTTCGTGTTGGATTACGAGACAAAGATTCTGACAAATACGTTGGCGACCCAGCAAATTGGGACAAAGCAGAAAATGCCTGCAGAATTGCCGCTGGTACACTTGGCGTCGAGTGGACTGAAGAAGAAGGCGAAGCAGCATTTTACGGACCGAAGATTGACTTCATTGTGAACGATGTCATTGGCCGGCCCTGGCAACTTGGCACCATTCAAGTTGACTACAACTTACCCGAACGTTTCGATCTTTCGTACATAGGGAAAGATGGAAGCCAACATCGACCAGTCATGATTCACCGCGCACCATTTGGTTCGATGGAACGGTTCATTGGTGTGCTGATTGAACATTTCGCAGGTGCATTCCCGACCTGGCTTTCGCCCGAGCAAGTTCGAGTGCTTGCCATCTCTGAAAAATCAAACGACTATGCTGATGCCGTACACCAGGCCCTACTTGACAAGGGCATCCGAGCGTCAGTCGACAAGAGCGATGAGCGTGTGCAAGCGAAAATCCGCAATGCTGCAGAGATGAAAACACCTTGGATTGTTGTCGTTGGGCCGCGTGATGCAGAGAGCAATAACGTGAGCGTGCGGATGCGCGGCATTATGGAAGATCTCGGCGCCGTAGGGCTCGACACCTTCGCAGACGCAATTGCGAAAGAAATTCAATCACGTGGAGAAGAATCTGCGTTAAAAACATGCTTTCCTGATGTCAAAATGCCAGAAGATGCTTGATTATTAGGCGCTTTTTGCATATCCTGCCCACGTGTACCTCGCTCGTTACCGTGTTGAGGTATTGGATATACGTATGATATGTGTTTTACAAAACTGCGATACCTCTCGACCACTACCAAAAGGATTGGCTAAGTGGTTGGTACGCATACACATTTCAAGCGACACCGCATGAGATATATCCTAGATAGAAACTTACCTTCTGCACTTCCGGCTTGCCAAGTTGGCAACGTCCTCTGTGCATCACTATTCATTAATGGAGATATGTACCATCGCCCGTAGACGCTATATCAAGCCGCGTGAAAACGCACGTAACCTTCCGAAAATTAATGACCGCATTCGTGCAAAGCAAGTTCGACTCATCGATGATGAGGAAAACATGCTCGGTGTCGTAGACAAACAAGAAGGCATTCGCCTTGCACAAGAAGCTGACCTTGACCTTGTTGAAGTTTCACCAAATTCCGATCCGCCTGTTTGTAGAATTCTCGATTTTGGAAAATACAGATACGAACAATCAAAGAAAGAACGCGCGAATCGAGCGAAAACAAAAACCGTCGAGACGAAAGAAGTTCGCCTTGGCAGGTCAATGAAAATTGATCCGCACGATGTGCAGATACGCGTCAACCAAGCACGAAAATTCCTCATCGATGGTCACAAAGTACTCATAGTACAAAACTTTCGTGGTAGAGAAATGATGCACAAGGACCGTGGCATCCTTCGCATGAATGAAATCATTGAAAAACTCAGTGATGTTTCCAAGGTAGAAACACCACCAAAATTTGCCGGCAGAAGGCAAACAATGGTACTCGGACCAGACAAACTGAAGATACAATCCTACCTTGATGCGCAAGCATCGGCTAAGCAAACAGAGTCAGAACATCAAACAGAAGCAACAGACACACAAGAGTAACCTCAATGTCCAAGTACGGCATCATCTCAGACATCCATGGGAACGCGCACGCGCTCATGGCTGTCTACGATCAATTGGGAACGATGCAACTTGACCGAATTCTTTGCCTTGGTGATATTGTGGGGTACGGCCCATCGCCATCAAAATGCATGAACCTCGTGTTGCGACATTGTGATGAAATTGTCAAGGGGAATCACGACGAGGCCGTGCTTGACCCGGACCTTGGTCAATATTTTAACAACTCAGCGCTCGCGGCCCTGAATTGGACACGCGAACAACTGAGCGCTCAAGATAAACTGGCTATTGGTCACATGAAAAAACGAATCCGCCTTGACGATTCTTTGCTTCTTGTGCATGACACACCCGTACTAAACGACTCAGCGTATATTCACGAATTACCACATGCGATCGAAGCGTTTCACGGTCTTGAATCTGGCATTTGCTTGCACGGGCACACCCACTTGCCCACTATTTTCTGCGCACATGACCAGCCTGACGGCACAAGCGAAGTCACCATGCAGATGGCTGTTCACGGGGAACCAGTTATGTTGAGTACCGACGATCGGTATCTCTGCAATCCGGGATCCGTCGGACAACCTCGGGACGGCAACCCACTTGCAAGCTTTGCAACCCTTGAGTATTCCTCGCCAGAGGAAGATGCAGTGTTTACCGTATTCCGTTGTGAATACGACATTGCTGCGGCCCAAGCAGAAACGAATAAAGTTGGTCTTCCTGCCATCCTTGCAGAGCGGCTCGAACTCGGCTCCTAACTAATACGTCTCAGAGACACATTTAAATTTGGCTCTGAGACGCATTAATTGCTAAATTTCTTTTGCCCAATTACCAAAGTGAAATCGGAGATAGAAGAGCGTTCCGCGGACGATCATTTCTCCAGAAAGAGCGTAGCAAATCCCTACAAGACCAAGGTCAAGGTGTACACCCAAGTACCATGCTGCAGGTAATCGAACACCCCAACTCGAGAGTGTTGTGATACCAAAAGTCCACGTTGTATCGCCAACACCCTTGAGTGCTTGACGAACGACCATCATCACGGCAAATCCCGCCTGCGTTATGCCCGCAATAAAGAGTAACTTTGGTACAAGTGCGATGTGCATCGGCTCGTCTGAAATAATACCTGTCAGTGTGCTTCCAGCGAACATCATGACCAATCCAAGAGAACCCATTAAGATAACAGCAAGCAGTACGCATGCCTTCACCGCTTTCCGTGCAAGTTTTTCATTGTTTGCACCTAGGTATTGCCCCGCCAACGTCCCCGCTGCAACACCAATAGCAAATCCAGGCAAGAAACTAAATGCTTCCCACTGCACTCCGATGACATGAGCGCCTTGCAAGCCTTGTATTACAGGCTCATCACCATCAACTTCCATCGCCATTCGCGCAGCGATTTGCCCAATGAATTGCAAGACGAATAAATTCGCCGCCCACATGGATAGCCCTTCGAAAAAATTTGGAATTCCAATCTTCGCAATGCGCCAAAACAATCCGAAATCTGGAAGTAAATCCTTCAAGTTCAGCTGTAAGTCTTTCGCTCCACGTTTTAGAACACCAAGAATAAGTAAACCGCCGACGAGATACGCGACCGAAGTGCCAATTGCAATTCCAACGACATGTAGATCCCAAGAAAAGGGGTTCGCCAACGTTGTCTCACCAAGCCGAACATCTGCTCCACTTAGACTCCAAGAGACTAAAACGTTCACAATATTTACAACAACTGTCACTGCGGCTGGCCTAAACGTATCACCAGAACCATGCAGTGCCATAGCCCCTGCTGTCATCACGCTACACGCTGGCATGCCGAGCGATAGCACACGAATATACTGCACCAAATAGCGCTTCGCTTCTTCAGACAATTGGCAAAGATCACCTAGGGGCTCCGCGCAAAACCACAAAACAAAGGCTATGACACAACCCCAAACAAATGCGAGTGTTATTGACTGACCAAGTATTTTACGTCCATCTGAAACATTACCACTGCCCATCGCCCTTGCAATCAATGCTTGTGCGCCAATACCAACGCCTGAAACAGCAACGGCGATGAACCACCCAATATACGAGCCAATTCCAATTGCATCCATCGCAGGC
>CAZURP010000139.1:0-3451 GCA_964623715.1 uncultured Isosphaeraceae bacterium
ATTCTTCGGTGTCAAGGGAGTTAAAGTGCTTGCGTGCTGCACTCACCATCGCTTGCTCAAGGTCGCCAATGATGACTTGTTTGTCAATCTTGCGTTGTTTTGCAATGGTTTCGATAATTTCTATTGCTTCTCTGTTCATGATTATTCTTTCTTAGGGGTTTAGTTGTTAAGATGTTTAGATGTCAATTAAAAACGGGTCGCGATGCGAACCCGTGGCACAACCGATTCGGTTGCGTGTGCAAAATGCACGAATATGATTTAGGGGAAAAGCCTAAATCACGACTGAGCCTCCATAGGGATGCGGACATCCTCAAAGGAATGGCTCAGAGCCACGGGATGACTGCGATTAGCAGCCATAGCTAGAAAAAAGTTGTAAGGATTCGCTGAGAATCATTACTTCACTCCTTATAAATACCTGTGCTGTCTACGCTGACAGCGGGAAACGGTACATGGTATCCCACCTTCACAAAAACGCAACTCCAAGCCCCACTTGCACGTACTATATATATCTATGATTTTTACTAAAACACTGTTTTTAGCCCTGCCGTGGCTGTTTGCTATCAGTAACGCAATTGCACAACCTGGCAATTTTCACGATTCTCGTGACAAAGTTACCGTATCGGTTCAGGTAAGTCCCAAAAATGCGGTTGCTGGAAGCGACGCTGTCATCGCAATCGTCCTTGATCATGAAGAACATTGGCATTCACACACGAATGATCCACAGGTGCCAGAGGCCCTCGGTGAATCTGAAGATTACATCGCAACTTCGATTGAATTCGAACTTCCAGAAAATTCTCCCCTCACATTTCACAAAGGGTACACACAGTGGCCTGAACCAACCATCGTCAAAGTTGGCTTCGCTGGTACGCCCGTTGACTACGGCGTTTTTTCTGATCGTGCAGTAATTTATATTCCAGTCACCATCGCAAGCGATGCAAAAGTTGGCGATGCTTCGTTCATTGTTAAGCCTGTCTTCCAAGCTTGTGACGACACGACCTGCTTACAGCCAACTCCGGAACTCGATGGCTGGGGATGGGATGAATATGGAACAACAAAAACAATCAAAATTGTTTCCGCAGAAAATAATTCTGCTTCCACTGTTTCAAACATTTTTGATCAATTTGACGCTTCGGTATTTGCAAATATTCACGCAGGTATAGAAGCACCAAGCAACAATAAGATTGAATTTGATGCTTTTGGGCTTCGGTTTTCCCTTACAGCCGATGGTCCTTCAGGATTATTTCTTTTACTACTTGTTGCGATGTGTGGAGGGTTTTTACTGAACTTAACACCCTGCGTGTTACCTGTTATTCCAATTAAAATTATGGGGCTCAGCGCGAGTGCTGGAAACCGAAAAAAGACGCTTATTCTTGGTGCGTGGATGATGTTTGGAGTGATGGCACTTTGGATTTTTCTTGGTATTGCAATCGCTGTTGTTGCAGGTTTTACTGCTATAAATCAACTTTTTCAATACCCTTCGTTTACCATCATTCTCGGAATTTTTATTGGCATAATGGCAATCGGCATGGGTGGACTCTTTTCAATTCGTCTTCCAACCGTTGTTTATAAAGTGAACCCAAAGCACGACTCGTGGTATGGGTCGTTTTTGTTCGGTGTTATGACTGCGGTCTTGTCAACGCCTTGCACTGCACCATTCATGGGGGCAGCCGCCGCGTGGGCAGCAACGCAGTCAGCAATACTTACGTTGACGGTCTTTGGCTCAATCGGTTTCGGAATGGCTTTCCCATATCTCATCCTCGCAGCGTTCCCACACCTTGTTGAAAAAATGCCAAGGGCAGGCGCGGCGAGTGAAGTGATTAAACAGGTCATGGGATTATTTATGCTCGCTGCCGCTGCCTATTTTCTTGGGGTTGGATTAAGTGGGCTATTCCAGCAAGAGGGTGCTCCACCATCAAGATTCTATCTTTGGATTGTTGCAGCATGCGTTGCCGCTTCTGGCATTTGGCTCGCATGGCGCACGGTACGTATCGCAAAAAACACAATACCTAAGTTTGTATTTGTTATTATTGGATTGTGCATTACAGTTCTTTCTGTTTTTGGCGGCTTGCGATTAACCGAAGAAGGTCCAATCGATTGGGAATATTACACCCCTGAAATTCTCGCTGAAAAACTCGCAGAGGGTGATGTGGTCGTGCTCGAATTTACTGCAGAATGGTGCTTAAATTGCAAAGCGCTTGAATCAACCGTGTTGCATAGTTCTCGCGTTGTAGAAGCATTTGAAGCCGACGACGTCACGCCCATTAAAATTGATTTAACTGGAAACAATGTTTCTGGCAACGCTCTGTTGAATGAAGTTGGAGGGCTACGGATTCCCTTGCTTATCATCATGGGTCCAGACGGCGAAGAAGATTTTCGTGGTGACTTTTACACGGTGAACCAAGTGCTTGAGGCGATAAAAAAATCGCGAGGTGGCGAATGAACTCCGTTGGCGTCTACTGTGCCTCTTCGCAAAATCTCGAACCGTGTTTTCATGATGCTGCGAAAATTATCGGCAAAGGGATTGCACAAAGAAAACTTGCGCTTGTCTATGGAGGCGGATGCATTGGACTGATGGGCGAAGTTGCGACAGTTGCGGCGGAACACGAAGGAGAAGTTATTGGTGTGATTACACATAAACTTGTTGCCCACGAACAGGCAAATGAAAAATGTGATGAACTCATTGTTGTCGACACAATGCAAGAGCGACGAACGCTCATGATGCAAAGAAGCGACGCGTTTATTGTGTTGCCAGGTGGCATTGGAACGTACGAAGAATTTTTTGAAGTGCTCGTTGGGCGTCAACTCGGCGATCACACAAAACCCGTTGGCATCGTGAACGTCGATGGCTACTTTGACCCGCTGCATGCAATGCTCGAGCACGGCATTGAACGCAACTTTATGCGCCCTGCATTACGTCAATTGATGTTCATCGACCCCTGCCCTGATGCCGTGCTTGATTACGTTACTTCCGCTGCAACCAACCAGCCATCGCCTGAAGACATCCTGCCGATGCACGGACAGTAATCGTCCCAAGAAACAATCCCGCGGGTCGTTTATTTCTGCGATTGTGCCTGCGTCGCTATGTGGAAGCCACATGCGAGATATACTGCGGACAATGGCGAGCGAAAAACCAATCTTAGGCTTGATTGCGGGTAATGGCATACTGCCGGTGCTCGTGGCAAGAGGCGCAAAAGCCGCTGGATATCGAGTCTGCTGTATTGGCTTGCGATCTCAATACGATTCAGCGCTGCCAAATGAATGTGATACGTTTTCTATCGCCGGCATGGCTCGCGTTGGTCGCTGGATCCGCCTACTGAAAAAATGGGGGGCAAGCGATGCCGTCATGGTCGGTGGTGTTGGCAAAACTGCAATGCACAAGAAATTTGGCGTTATCAGATTAACGCCCGACCTTACCACCCTGCTTCTTTGGTATCGACGCCTGCGACATGAC
>CAZURP010000139.1:3466-4927 GCA_964623715.1 uncultured Isosphaeraceae bacterium
GCTACAGTTCTATCAGCCGTTGCAGATGAAATGCAAAAATCAGGAGTCACCCTCATCGATTCAACAACACACATACCCGATCACCTCGCTGGAACTGGTGTCCTTGGAACTATTTCGCCAACGGCAAAACAAACAACCGACATCTCTTTTGGCTGGCCACTACTTATGCAAAGTGCTAAATTGCACATCGGGCAATGCATGGCTGTGCGCGAGGGCGACGTCCTTGCTGTTGAAGCTATCGAAGGAACAGCTGCCCTTATTGAACGCGCAGGGTCGCTCTGCAAAAAGAAGGGCTGGACGTTACTAAAAACTGCCGCCGACGACCACGACATGCGTGCAGACGTGCCTTCGATTGGAACAAAGACAATAGAGCAAGTTGCACAAGCTGGCTGCACATGCATTGCTGTTGGAACAGGTCGTGTTATCTTGCTCGACGCGCCCGCTGTAATCGAATCAGCAAACAAGGCAGGCGTTGCACTCGTCGGCGTTGATGCATAACAAATGGATAACTCCCCAGAATCACCAAAATCCATCTTTGTTTCTCGCGCAGGCTTAAAACTAGAACATGCATTAAACGAGTTTAATTTCGATGTATCTGGCATGACTTGCGCCGACCTAGGCTGCAACGTCGGAGGATTTACCGATTGCTTGTTGCAACGCGGTGCAACAAAAGTGTTCGCTGTTGATACCGGATACGGCACACTCGCCTGGAAACTGCGTAGCGACAAACGGGTCGTGACGTTAGAACGCACAAATGCACTCCACCAAGAACCACCTGAACAAGTCGATTTCGTCACCATTGACCTTGGGTGGACCCCGCAAAAACTCGCTCTGCCAGCAGGTATGCAGTGGACGAATTGTGGATACATAATCTCGCTCATAAAGCCACATTACGAACTTACTTTAGAAGAGAAAAAGGTTGAGAAAGTTGGCAAGGGTCTCACTGAAGATGCCATTTCACGCGTCATTGCCCGTACAAAAACACTGTGCCAAGAACTCTCACTTGAGTTGCTCGGCGAAACTATATCGCCAATTAGAGGGAAAAAGTCGAGCAAAAAAGGAAGTGGAAATAGTGAGTATTTAATGCTCTTTAAGACCGCTTCTTCGACATGCAATTAGCAATGTAATTTGCCGTATTCTGGTACAATACTCGTTCTAGAAAAACACCTATGAGCGATACCCCAGAACAGAATCCCGAAGAGCAAAAAAGTGAAGCGTTCGGCAACATTGGACATGTTGTTGACCAACTTATTGAACGCGAACTACACGACAGTTACTTAACGTATGCAATGTCAACGATTATGGATCGTGCCTTGCCTGATGTGCGCGATGGTCTTAAACCCTCGCAACGAAGAATTCTCGTTGCGATGCACGACTTAAATCTGTCCCCAGGACGCAAGCATCGGAAGTGCGCAAAAATTGCTGGCGATACTTCGGGTAACTACCACCCACATGGTGAAT
>CAZURP010000140.1:0-4926 GCA_964623715.1 uncultured Isosphaeraceae bacterium
ACCGAGCAAGGCGTCATTGCAATTCGCGCAACCGAAGCATGGCAAATGGGATTCACCGGTGAGGGCGTGCTCGTCTCCACCCTTGACACAGGCGTCGATGGAAATCACGAAGCACTTGCTTCGCGCTGGGCTGGACTTCGCCCTGAATATGCTGGTCACCCCGAGTGGGCATTCCTCGACCCGTACACCTATAACAACAACTTCCCCTTTGATTCCGGCAGCCATGGTACGCACACAATGGGTACTGTTTGCGGTGGTTCGCCCGGACTGGGCATCGGCGTTGCGCCCGACGCACACTGGATTACGTCTGCAGGTATTGACCGAAGCTCTATTTCCGAAACCGTTGCAGATGCCATTGAAACATTTCAATGGTTCATAGACCCTGATGGCAACCCCGCAACAGCGTGGGACGTGCCACGGGTTTGCTCAAACTCTTGGGGACTTACTTCAAGTCATGGCTACCCAAATTGTGACGAAACTTTTTGGAGTTATCTCGATGCACTTGAAGCAGCGGGCTGTGTTGTTTTATTCTCCGCAGGCAACGAAGGGTCGTCTGGATTACGACGCCCTGGCGATCGCGCAACAGACGAATACCGCACATGCGCAGTTGCTGCAATTGATCCATACAGTGCAAGTTTCCCAATTGCAGGTTTCTCTTCACGCGGGCCAACAAACTGCACACCTGATGGAAGTTCCGCAATTAAACCAGACATTTCAGCGCCAGGCGTGAGCACCTATTCGAGTGTCCCCGGTGGATACTCTTCATACGACGGAACATCGATGGCATCTCCACATATTAATGGTGCAATCGCACTCATCTTTCAAGCGAACCCAGACCTTTCCGTCGAAGAAGTAAAAGAAATTTTATATAGCACTGCTGTAGACCTAGGTCCCGCTGGCGAGGACAACGATTACGGCCACGGCATTATTGATTGTGTTGAAGCAATCAATATGGCAATCAAACTATCAGATCCTTGCAATGCACCAATTGGATTCTGTCCACAAGATATTGATGGTAACTATGCAGTTGACGTTATAGATTTACTCAAAGTCATCGACACCTACGGTGTCTGTGGTGACGGTTCATTTAAACCAGCCGGCGATGTTGATGGGGATTGCTGCGTCACCGTTTCAGACGTTCTTTCTGTCGTTGACGCTTGGGGAAATGACTGCACCCCAGTTGGTGCGTGCTGCCTTCCTGAAGGAGGATGCGCAGAGCAAGAAACAGAAGAAAACTGTTTACTGGCAGGAGGCGAATACAACGGCGATGACGCAAGTTGTGCTTTTTCCAATTGTCCAGACAATGGCGCCTGTTGTTTTGATGATGGCTCCTGCACGTATGGATTGCCACAAGCATGCATCGACTTAGGCGGCGGTTTCCAAGGCAATGGGACCGATTGCGACACAACAAATTGCCCAATTGCGGGCGCTGGCGACGAGTGTTCAAACGCGATGATCGCCGTGAATGGCGCCAACGCATTCGAGACGCTTACTGCCACGCCTAGCGACAATCCACCAACAGACGAGTTATGCGCTGGCACCTATCTAGATTGGGGAAATTCGCCAGATGTATGGTTCCGCTACACCGCAAGTGCAACAGGATCGATCAACATCACCACTTGTGACATAGCGAGTTATGACACTTCATTAGCACTGTATAGCGGATCGTGTGATAACTTAGTTGCGTGTAACGGCGATGCAAGTGGCTCGTCCTGCCAAGTCTATTACTCTGAAATCAACTACACAGTGGAAGCCGGTGCAACATACTACATTCGAATTGGTGGGTGGCAAGAAGCAACTGGAACTGGAACACTTACTATTGACTAAGTGAACTCTTCACCTTCGTAAGCACGTTTCTGTTCATGATTGAAGGATAGCGTGGCCAACAAGGCCGCGGAAGTGGATCAGGCGATGTAAACGGTGTAGGCGCCGTGGACGTCTCTGGTGTCCTATCATCGTTGCGGACTTGGGATCCTTGCGGGTAGTGCAAGCACCTGTTTGCAGGCAGTTTTTTTATTGCATGAAAAAAAGAAAGGTAAAAAAGTCGATTGTTCAAGAACTTTCGAGTTTTTCGCGTACAGTCTTCATTACGGTAGCACACAATCGTAAACCTGAAAGGAAACACTATGCGATTCATACACATCGGAACGGCAGTGCTCGCACTGGCAACTGCACACAGTGCATACGCAACAACATGGACAGTCATCAAGGGTGGAGGTGGTGATTTTGAAACGATTCAATCCGCAGTGAACACCGCACACAACGGCGACGAGATTCTCGTCTTGCCAGGAGTGTACACATCGACCACATCTGCAGTCGTTGATTTTATGGGCAAAGAGATACGCATCGTTTCAAAAGACGGTCCGAACACGACATTCATTGATGGGCAACTCATGCGTCGCGGCGTGTATTTTGGTTCTGGTGAAAATGCATTAGCGGTGCTCAGCGGTTTTACCATCACCAACTGCAAGGCGCCAATGCATAAAACAGGCCCATCCTATGGTGGTGGTGTTTTCTGTGAGAGTGGAAGTTCTCCTTGGATTACCAACTGTGTTATTACAAATAACGTTGCACCAAACGATGAAGATTCTTCAAGTTTGCAGCCAGGGCACGGCGGAGGTGTCGCGCTCTTGCAATTTAGTCACCCAACACTTGAGAGTTGTGTCATTACAAACAATATCGCAAAACCATACAACGGGAAATGGGGTATCACAGAAAGTTATGGTGGTGGCGTTTTTTGCGGAGTCGAATGCACACTGACTATTCTCAACTCGACAATTGAAGAGAATACTGCTTGCAACGGAGCGGGTTTCTATTGCCGGGGAAATAGGCTCGCACCAAGCAATACAGTTATTGAAGACTGCACAATCGCACACAATGAAACCTACGAAATTGACAGTGAAGGTGGCGGTGGCATCATGTGTTTTTCTGATGCTATTGAACGTGTCACTCGATGTACAATCAAAAACAACACCGCGACCACGGGTGGTGGTATACGAGTCACAAAAAAAGGTGCGTACCCACTCATTGATGAGTGCAATATTTCAAACAATATTGCACGAAGTGCATCTTGGAATGGCGGAGGGCTTTGCAGCGACGGGAGTGACACTGGCGCTGGAGGAGCAAAGCCCGTACTTTCAGACAATCTCTTCTGTGGAAATGTAACTGAACATATTTATGGTCACTACACTGACATTGGTGGAAATGTTTTCCATGAAGATTGCTGCGAGAGCGACATCACAGGTGACGGCGTTGTTGGTGTCGATGACATTCTCGTGCTCGTCAGTCTTTGGGATACGAACGACGATCAAGCAGACGTCAACGGTGACGGCATCGTTGGAACGGACGATTTACTTCTCGTCATCGCGAATTGGGGCAACTGTGGTTAAACAACCATCGCAGCGAGAAGCATTGCGCCAAACCCAATAAACAAGAGAAAGGGACCCATCGGGGTCTCCCCTTTTTCATGGGCTTCAACGAGGAGTTCCTCTGCAACAAGGTAGAGCAAGGCGACTGCACCAAACGCCATTGCTGAAACTTTCCAGTGTTCGGCTAACGAACCAAGTAACCAATACCCGCCGGCTCCTCCCGCGAACAAGAGCAATGACATACAGCAAAGAAGGAAGAATACCAAAACTTTATTTAGCCCTTTGCTTGCAAAAGAAACGCTGAACGTAAAACCAAGGAAAAGCACTTCAAACGCGATGGCGATGGTGAGAAGTATGCCGCTCTCTTTAGAAATACTAAACGCAACGCCCATCAAAAAACCATCGATGAGTAAATCCACCCCGCCGCCAACGGCAAGCCCAACCCAACTCCCCTGTTCTTGCTTTGATTCGTTTTTTGTGTCGATATACCGAACACCAAAAATCAAGCACATGCCAAGCACATATCCAATACTCACTGCACCAATGTGCCCACCATCTAACAGTTCTGGAACAACTTCCGTCGCAATAGTCGCAAAGATTATGCCAGCTGCAAGGTGTTGCAGCGCGGAAGTTACCTTCGTCCCTGGCGTCAACCAGTTTGCCAGTATGCTTGCAAAAACAAGGACTACAGAAGGCACAAGAAGATAGAAAATGAAGTCCGTCTCAAACATAGCAAAAGTATACCCTAAGCAAATTGAGCCTACTTATTCTTACGCGCTATCTGCTTTCGTTTCGATTCGCTTAGTTCTTTTTTGCGAACGCGGATGTCATCTGGAGTAATTTCAACGAGTTCATCGTCTTGAATATATTCCAGAGCTGATTCGAGTGTAATTTCTCTAGACGCTTTCAACACTGTCGTGGCTTCTTTGTTTGCTTCGCGCACATTGGAGAACGCTTTCCCCTTAATGATGTTCACTTCTAGATCATTGTCGCGTGCGTTTTCGCCCACAATCTGACCGCCGTAAATCACTTCTTGTGGCTCAACAAACAACACGCCTCGTTGAGAAATATTCAACATTGCGTACGTCGTTGCTTGCCCCGGAGCAGTTGCAATCAACACGCCGTTTGGACGTCGATACATCGTTGTTCTTGTGGGTGCATATTTTTGGAAACAGTGGTACATCACCGCTTCGCCAGCAGTTGCTGTCAGCATGTGACTTCGCAACCCTATCAAACCACGAGCAGGAATTTCACATTCAATGTGCATTCGGTCGCCGCGTTGTTCGAGAGATTGCACTTCGCCACCTCGAATACCCAGCAACTCCATCGCCGCGCCAACATGGGCGTCGTCGACATCAATCGTAAGCAGCTCGATCGGTTCGCACTGCACGCCGTCGATTTCCTTTTCAATAACTTGCGGCCTTCCGACGGTGAGTTCGTATCCCTCGCGTCGCATATTTTCAAGCAAAATACCAAGGTGTAACAGCCCACGGCCTGACACCTTAAATTCATCTGCGGTAGCCCCTGCTTCAACGCGGAGTGCCAAGTTACTGCGAAG
>CAZURP010000141.1:0-4921 GCA_964623715.1 uncultured Isosphaeraceae bacterium
GTTGCCGCCAGTTGTTGCCACTTCGAAATCGAACCCAGATATTCCTAAGGCGGATAAGTCAGAAACAAAATTGTAAAAGTTCCACTGGATCGTGTTGGCTTCCCAATCAATCCATGCAGAAATTGAACCCGTCGAATTCCAAGCAATGCCATTATGTGAATATGCATCAGCGCCGCCGCCAGCATCTGCCCAAGTACCGACAAAAAGATCCGTACCAGAAAGGCCATCGATATCTCTGAACCAAGGGTTGTCGTTATCGCCAGATCCACCTGTTGTGTAGTCAGCGAAGAAAAGATATTTACCCCAATCAGCATCAAGGTCGGCAACTGAAAGACGAACGATCAGGTCTGTCCCATCGTCCGTGACGTCAACTTGCGTAATGTCAAGGTTAGCGTTTCCAGTCGCAATGTCTCCAGTTGGGTCAGTGTAGATATCACCCATTGCGACAGTCGTCACAAGCGAGCAAACTACAAACGTACCAATTGTTTTCTTCATATTTCTCTCCAATTCTGGCTTCTCTCTTAAAAGCCACACACTCAATGTAAGGCATAAACTGGTGGTTTTCAAAGAATAAAACCCAAAAAAAGTAATAATAACCGTACGATGCACCCACTATGGAGTACGTAAGTTTGGGACTGGGAATATTGATTGGCTGTTTTTTGGGTGGGTTCGCTGTTTTTGCCCTTATTGGTCGAAAAACAGAAAATGCTGGTGAAATTGAGATAGTGCGGCTCAAAACGCAACTTGAAGCGCAAGAGGCCCACGCAAGGGAAATGCAAGAACGCCTCAATGAAACGTTTGCAGCGATTAGCCAACAAGCGATTGACCAAAATTCGAAAAGTTTTTTGCAACTTGCAGAGACGAAGTTCGCACCATTCCGCGATTTATTGAATAAAACGCAAAACTCGGTGCAGGCCCTCGAAACAAAACGAGTCAAAGCCTACAGCGAACTTGAAACAGCAAGCAAGCAAATTATTGAAGAAACTTCGAAACTTGAGCACATTCTTCGAAGGCCTGACCACCGAGGGAAATGGGGAGAGTTCAAATTAAAAACAACAGTTGAACACGCGCAAATGCAAAGGCATGTTGATTTTGAAGAACAGGTAACAACTACGGGTGGTCAAGTTTTCCGACCTGACATGGTAATTAAACTTCCAAGTAACGGAAAAATCATTGTTGATTCTAAGTTACCCTTCGACCATTACAACAAAGCAGTTGAAGATCGAGAAAACGAGAGCGTCCACTTAGACAAACATGTAAAGGCCGTCGAAACACATATTCAGGAACTAGCGAAAAAACAGTATTGGAAACATGTCGAAGGATCACCAGACTTCGTTGTGATGTTCGTTGGAATTGAATCCGCGCTCGTTGCTACGCTTGATAGAAAACCTGAAATTCTTGAAAATGCTTTGAAGAAAAATGTACTCCTTACTTCACCGGGAACGCTCATTGCGCTTCTTCAAGCAGCTGCATTTGGGTGGAGACAGAATGCTATGGCGGAAAATGTAAAGGAGATTGCTGAAGAGGGTCAAAAACTGTTTGAACGCCTTAGGGTGTTCCGTGACCATTTTGCAAAAGTTGGCGCGGGATTGAGTCAAGCAAACAAATCCTACAACGAGGCCGTTGGTTCTTATGAGAACCGCCTCGAGAAAACTGCATCGCGACTTGCCGAGCTGGACTCTTCCGGAGGAAACGAAATCCCCCCCATTGACCCAATCGACATCAACCCCCGCACCCTATAGTGACAGTCACCAATTGGTTAGTTTCACGGTTTACTGTGCCAATAACGCCGTTTTCTTCATGGGGGACACCCACGACCCAGTGACTGTCACCACTTGGTGACAGTCACTGGGTCGTTTTCGCATCGTTTCGAGCAGAGGCTGCCGCGTTTAAAAGGATGGTCCTTGGGTCAGTTTCAAGGCATGCAACACCCAATGCTTCTGCAACGAGCATGCTTGCAGCAACCGTGCCTTCAAGCGTGGTGTGCAGCATATCTTGTTGCAAGAGTGCCGATTGACTTCCTGCTTGCCACGTTGCTCCAAGTAATACGATTTCCTCTCCGTTAACTGCCTTCTTCCATAACCCATGAACATCGACGATCGTGACATTCTCGTGTGCCTCGCCCCAAGTATGAATGCGAGTGTTCAGTTTCTGTAATGTTTGTTCTGAAGGCACTTGGTGTCTCGATAACATTTTCCCGATCGCACCTTGGACGTTCGGTAAATCACCAATCACGAGAGGAACCTGCAGGTCACTTAGTAAATCAAGCGCAAAATTCAACTTCTCCATTCGGAACTCTGCTACTTCTTCGCCTTCTGGTGGCGTTCCGTGTCCAAACCAAAACAAGAAGTCAATGCCGATTACAAGTGTTGGTTTATACTCTTGAATCTTTTTTATGTATGCTTTTGCATGCTCTCTTGACTTCTTAAAAAAAAGAAGATCACCGAAAAACTCCACTTCATGATGGTTGGAAGTAATCAAACCTTCCATGACGTGTTTCATGTTTACTGGATACGCACCAAGGTCGCCTTTGATTGGTGGTGTCGTCAGCCCAAAGCCAGAGGTCACGCTCGCGCCGGTCACTACAACTCGGTTCAACACATCACAGGGCTGTTCAGCGAATGTTGAAAAAACGAAAAAAAGAATGGGAATTACCGTTTTTGCAGCGAATTGACTCATTTGTGATAATTATAGAGAAATCAGCTGAATCTCATTGCACTTTTTGCTCGTAGAGTAATAATAGAAACACGCACAAGGAGAGAAACATGAAACTCGCATCACTCATAGCACTTACTTTTACACTACACGCACATGCTGATACTGAGCATTGGGAGTTCAGCGAAAACAGCAATGGAAACAACGTGCATTGGGTGAGCCCCACTTCTATCGATCCAAACGCAGATCAATTTGAATATCAGTTTGAAATCACCTACGTGGCAGTAGACATTGTCTTTGCGGGTCAGATCATTGGGCCCAACGATGTCACAGATCAACTTGACCCAGAGTTTTTGTTTGGTGCTGGCTTAGAAGACGGTCCAGCGCCGCTTGTGTTTATGGACGAGCCACTTGAGGCTGACGCCGATAGCGATGGTGATATTGATGTTGCTGCGAACATTTTTATGCAGTTGAATGCACAAGGATTTGGACAGATGGACATCACAGAGGTCTTTCTCGGTGATGTCATGGTTGACATGGGCTGGCCTTTTGGATGGCAAAATGTAGACATCGATCGCATCTATATGGACGGCTACATGGATATCACCCCAATCACCCTCCCATGTCCAGAGGACACCAACGGTGATGGGGGAATCGACGTTTCTGACATTCTTGCAGTGATTGATAACTGGGGAGGAAGCGGCATAGGCGACGTTGACGGTTCGGGTATTGTCGATGTTGCTGATCTTTTGGCCATTGTTGGTGCTTGGGGTCCCTGCTAAAAACAATAATTGCAATAGAAACCATCAAAGGACGTCCGACAGTCTAGTAAACTAGACATCGGAGTCCTTTTTTTATGGCGAGTACGCATAGCGCAGCAAAATTCTGGTTTGTACTTCAAGCAGTCGTCTGGATTGTTTGTCTCATCATGGTGGTGCTTTTATTTGTGAAGCCAGAAATTGGATTGCACGCTTTCTGGGATGTGCTCATTCCAGTTGCACCCGCGCTTGTGGCGCTTTTGCCAGGCGTTTGGCGAAACATCTGCCCAGTTGCCACGATGTCACAGCTCCCACGCCACTTTGGGATAACAAAAAAGAAAAAAATGTCTGTCAAAATACACGGTCGGCTTGTTCTCTTGAGTGTGCTACTGCTTTTTGCAATCATCCCACTTCGGCATACATACTTTGACCTCAATGGACCTGCAACTGGAAGCTTTTTGATTGTTGCTTCCCTCGTCGCTATTTTTTTATCGTTCACCTACGACGGAAAAAGCGGATGGTGTGCAAGTTTGTGTCCAGTGCACCAAGTTGAAAAACTCTATGGTCAAAAACCTGCCACAACTGTTGAAAACGCACATTGTGCAGAATGCAGCAAGTGTGTTGCAGGGTGCCCCGACTCAACCCCTTCAGCAAGCCCGCACCTCGGTGGAAAGGATTGGGCAAGAAGAGCAGCGACGTTCGGCCTCATTGGAGCCTTCCCAGGTTATGTTTGGGGGTGGTTTCAAGTGCAAGATTATGCGACCCTTGCTGCAGGACTTGAGAACCTTGTGAATACATACGCCGTTCCTGTTATAGCTGGAACCGTTACGCTTGCTTTGTATGCTTTGTTCATAAGTTCGGTCCCATTGCAAAAAAGAAAAACTATCGATCGCTTTTTTGCAGCAGCCGCTATCTCATGTTACTACTGGTATCGAATTCCATGGCTGTTTGGTTTTAGTCAGTTCGATGGCAATGGTATGCTCGTTGATTTGTCGGAAACTATTTCTCCCATCGTACTGGTGATAGTGCCTTACATCACAACTGTTTTTTGGGTATGGTGGATTGCCCTCAAGAGAAATGGTCTGCGCTCTTGGATGAAGATGCCTCCTAAAACCAAAAGCCCCATCACAACTGTTGATGTAACTGTTTCTTCCTAAGCCGTGTACACTTTGTGCATGTGCATAATCCAAACACTTTGCCTTGCAACACTCTTTTCTATTGCACCCCCGAATGCAGATGAGACTTTCCCCGAAAACTATGCTGTAAACGTAGAAATGTGGTGGCGAGATCTTCCCTTCATTGATCGAATTCATGCTGCAGCAGATGCCGGTTTCAAACACATTGAGTTTTGGCCTTGGCAAGGAAAAGACATCGATGCCATTGCAAAAGTTTGTGAAGAGAGAGGCTTAGAAGTTTCGCAGTTCACCACGTGGGGATTTGTTCCGGGATTAAACAACCCGAAAAACCACGAGAAGTTTGTTCAAGAGATTATAGAAGGTTGCGCCATC
>CAZURP010000142.1:0-4871 GCA_964623715.1 uncultured Isosphaeraceae bacterium
GTTTGCGTAGCCACCCATCATGCATGCAGGGTTCATCATGACTCTAGTTGGCGCGTTGTTGTTACCGCCGCGGAGGTCTGTCACACCGCGCTTACGCGCAAGAGGTGAGAATGGAACTGCAACATGTCGCTCAGAGGAGTGGTACATGATGACAGACTCGCGAGGAATAGTTCCAGAGAGAACTGCGCGGACATTACAGATGCCGTTTTCGTTGTAGACCTCGACCCAATCATTGTCTTTTACGTCGATTTCTGCTGCGTCTTCGTCGTTGATCCAAACGACTTGGCCACCACGGAACAAGTTCAGCATTTGCCAGGTGTCCCAGAACATCGAGTGAATAGACCACTTGCCGTGAGGAGTCATGAAGCGGAACACTTTCGAGTTCGCTTCGGCAGTGCTTGGTGAACAATCACCAATCTTCACCATGTCCACTGGCGGCTTATACGTTGGCATCGATTCGCCTAATTCACGGTAGCCTCGGTGATCGAAATAAATTTCTTGACGACCAGTCAACGTGTGCCATGGTTTTAATCGTTCAACGTTCATTGACCAGGGCGCGTATGTCCGACCCGGGCATTCAATCGCTGACCAGTGAGGCGAAGTCAAACTTCGGCGGGGTTGCGATTGTAGTTCTGGGTAATGGTGATGTATCTCCCGATCGCCTTCAACAAGATCAGCAAGTGGAAGACCGACTCGCTTTTCAAGACCTTGGAAAATTTGGTGTGAGAGCTCGCCGTCTGATTCAGGTGAGATTCGCAAAATAGTTTCGCATACTTGTTCAGCACGCTCGAGTGATGGACGACCATCTTTCTCACCGACTAAATAACTTTCTTTCAACGCGTCGCAAATTTCAGTTAAATCCCCCATGATGCCTTTGCATCCATACCCGTCTGGTTTACAAACGTTCGGGCCGAAGGTCACATATCGTTCAAGGATCTTGGTGTAATCACGCTTCACGATTTTTACTTTCGGGAACGTCTTGCCTGGAACAGCTTCGCATTCACCGTTGTGCCAATCGTATATTTCGCCCATTGGCTGTGCCATTTCATCTTTACAGTCTGTAATCAATGGTTGCATAACCATGTCTTCAAACTCATCTGGCATGTGCTTCTTCGCAAGTTCACTGACTTTTGCAGCGACTTCTTTGAATGCTTCCCAGTCATGCTTCGCTTCCCACGGTGCATCATGTGCAGGCGTGAATGGATGGAAGAATGAGTGAAGATCAGAACACGTCAAGTCATACTTTTCATACCAGTGTGCTGTAGGAAGCACGATGTCTGAATAGTTCGCAGAGGAATCCATGCGCAAGTTGATGTTCACAACAAGGTCAAGTTTGCCAATTGGTGCATCTTTGTGCCACTCAACGCCCTTCACTAAACCCTCTGCACGATCTTCACCGAGCACGTTGTTGTGCGTGCCGAGCATATGCTTCAAGTTGTATTCGTGACCTCGCATACTCGTACCGATGAGGTTTCCGCGCCAAATCCAAAGAACTTTTGGGTGGTTTTCTTCGGCATCGACGTCTTCAAGTGCAAATTTATCTTTCCCTTCTGAGAATTGTTTTGCGACCCAGTTTGCAACTTCTTCTTCAGAGTTTGCACCTGCTGCTCGAGCTTCTTTTAGGTACTCAATCGGGTTTTTCTTATTCACCTGTGGGTAGAATGGCATCCAACCATTTCGCACGGACATCAAGTATTGGTCCGCTGCATGATTGCCACCTTTTTCTGGGAACTTTTCAGCCCAAGGTGCCCAACTTGGATCAAGAATCATGCCGGCGTACCGCCATTGGGCTGTATTAAAGTAGAAGAACGACGTACTGTTTTGGTGCCTTGGAGGACCACCCCAGTCAGCTGCACCACCGAGTGTGCCGATTGCTGCATACGGTCGAATTTTTTCCGTTCCAACATACGAATGGAACCCACCACCGTTGCGTCCCATGCAACCAGTCAAAATACCCATCACTGCCATCGCACGGTGAATCAATGGACCTCCGTGGTACCAGTGCAAGGTGCCCGAACCAGTGATGAACATGGACTTGCCTTCAGTTTTCTCTGCGTTTTCTGCCCACTCGCGCGCCACACGCGTAACGAGTTCACGGTCAACACCAGTTTCTTGTTCTTGCCATGCTGGTGTGTACGCTTGTGTTGCATCATCGTAATCTTTTGGATACGCGCCAGAAAGTCCTCGATTCACACCAAGGTGAGAAAGCAAAACATCAAACGCAGTTGTTACGATGACTTCTTCTCCGTCTCCGTTTGTCACACGTTTTACAGGTACGCCCCGTTTTACGGTAACGGAATCTTTACCCTTGCCTTCGGTTGCGCCAAGAGTTGTATCGAATGTATCCGTAAAGTCAGCAAAGTTAACTTCGACTTCTTCGAACGTTCCATCTTCGTTGATGCACGTGAGCATCGGATCAAACTCTTCGCCTGCAACATCTTTATTATCTAGATTCCATCGACCGGTGTTTTCTTCTTCCCATCGATAGCCGAGTGTGCCTTGTGGGAGCTTTACTTTATCAGTGCCCTGCTCAAGTTGAATGAGTTTCCAATCTGCATTTTCTTCGCCAGCATAATCCGCAAAGTCAGTTGCTCGCATAAAGCGACCGGATAAGTACGAACCATCTTCTTGTTTTTCGAGTTGCACGACAAAAGGTAGGTTTGTAAATTGTTTCACATAGTTGTAGAAGTATTCACTACGACGGTCGATGTGGTACTCCTGTAGTATGACGTGGATACATGCGAGCAAGTATGCCGCGTCCGTACCCGGACGAACTGGAACCCAAAGGTCCGCAAACTTCGTCATGTCAGAATAATTCGGAGCGAGGTTGACAATCTTGCCGCCGTTGTACTTATGTTCAGATGCAAAGTGTGCATCTGGCGTACGCGTCATTGGCAAGTTTGAACCGACGACCATCCAATAGGTTGATTGGTACCAGTCTGCTGCTTCAGCAACGTCTGTTTGGTCACCCCAAATCCACGGCATAATGTGTGGAAGGTCGTGATACCACTCGTAAAACGAAAGCATCGTGCCACCAAGCAAATTACAGAATCGGTGACCAGAGATGAAGCTCACCATGCTCATTGCTGGAATTGGCGAGAATGAAGCGATATGGTCTGCACCATATTTTTTCACAGTATGAATAATAGAAGCAGCCCAAATATCGGTTGCTTTATCCCAACTACCACGACGCCATCCGGCTTTACCACGAGCGTTACGATATTTTTTCTTTCGCTCAGGGTCTGCTTCAATTGCTGCCCACGCTTCAACGGGGTCTTTGCCTTTTGCAATTTCTTCTTCGTACATCTCAAGAAGTACGCCGCGAATGTATGGGTATTTTGGACGCACTGGACTGTACGGATACCAAGAAGCAGAAATACCACGCTGGCAACCGCGTGGTTCATAACTTGGTGTTTCAGAGTTAATCTGAGGCCAGTCAGTTTTTTGAAGTTCCCAGCAAATGAGACCGTTTTTTACAAAGACTTCCCATGAACATGAGCCAGAACAGTTCACACTGTGGCTTGTTCGAACGGAACGGTCGTACGACCATCGTTCGCGGTAAAAATCTTCCCAGTCTCTTGGTTCGTCAGCGATTCGGAACCAGCGTGAAGCTGCTCCGTTTGAAGTTCCTGCGCTCATGCGTCGCTCTCCTGTTTCGGTTTCGTAGTAGTTACTTGTGTCATACCTTCTGGAATTTCGATGTTGCATCCAATTTGGAAGGCTTCAATAAATGGGCGGAAGTCACGCGGTGTTCCATAGACAGAAACGACTGCTTTTCGTTGTTCGTCGTAGACAAGGTTCACAACAACATTGCGTCCAACTGGATGCGATCGTTCTGACCCGTCAGCGAACGTGTCTTCGTGCATTGCTTGAATTGCAACGTACATAAGACCTGCTGGATGTTTCTGCCACCAAAGTTCAAAGTGCCAATCAAGAAGCTGTACCGTTGACTCGCCGCTTTCAATCGAAGCATCACTTGGATCAACATCCCACTGCATGACTGGTGGAAACCCTTCCCAGTGTTCATCAGGAATTTCAGCTTCAGGTGCCATTTGTTGATCTGGACCAAACTCGCCGTAGCCAATGTCTGTAGCGATGCCAGTACCCATGACAGTGTCTGTTTCAGACAGCACTGTCAGTGAAATCCCATCTCGTCCATGTGTCTGTTCTTCAGGCCGATCTTTACTTGGCTTATCCCAAACAACTGAGACTTTTTCAACGCCTTCAAGAAAACAAAGCTCGCGTTCTATTGCTCCCGCCATCGCTTGATGTTCGAACGCTTCAATTTCTGGTTGCGCAAGTTTCACCATTGCGCGTCCGTCATTGAGTGCAACGTCTTGCACTGTCCCTGATGCAACAATATTTGCACCCAACTTAGGGTCGTTCATTGTTCGTAACTTTGACCAAATTGTTTCTTCTGTACAAATCATTACTAATTCCTCTGTGCCTTTGGTGGCGTCTGCCAAACCTCGTTCTAGTACAGCTACAGAATAGCGGATAAATAGATGTATGTATCTCTTTTCTTGCACTTTTTTTCACAATTCCACTTTTTGGGCCCAAAAACAACGTATAAAAAAGGATATAGAACAACTTTTTTCTTCAATCGTGCAGACTATTGGCTTTCAGCGTACTATTCTTGCGCGATGCTTTGCCTGCTTCTTTTCTTTACACTCACCCTGAACTCGGAGCCCCGAACCCCCATGTATTCTCGCGCTGGATATGACGTCACGCCCCTCACGGAGGAAGCGAAAATGCCCTTACTTGAAAAACTCGATGAGGAGACCATACGAGTCACCCAACGAGCCGGTACCGAAAAACCATTTTGTGGCACACTGCTTGACAACAAAAAAGAGGGTTTCTACGCTTGTGTC
>CAZURP010000143.1:0-4779 GCA_964623715.1 uncultured Isosphaeraceae bacterium
GATTTGCCGGTCAACACAATTGTGGCATATGTTTGTTTTACCACCATCAAACCACTTAGCATCTGGAAAACCACCCGAACTAACTGTGTTCCATCGTTCAAACCAATCTAACTCGTCTGCGACCTCACCCCAAAAACCATCTGGGTCTTCAATCGACCGTTTGTACATTGCGTTGTACGCGTCCATTGAGTCGAAATATGCACCACCGATTCGGTCGTTAAATGTTTCTGGAGGTAAGAAGATGCGATCTTCGTGAAGAATTGATTCAATATTTCCGCTGTCAGTCATTGATGTAACTCCTATCTATTCACATCATCATACGACTTACTTGCGCTTTCTACCCTTGCCTTTGCGCTTTGATTTGGAATTTTTCGAGTGTGATTTGTTTTTGCCCCCTCGTTTTGAACCGCCACTTGGCGCAAGTGATGCAACATCTTCAATATGTCGCTTGGGCATCTCTATGACGTGCAATTCCATTTGTCGTGTGGGCAAGTCTATCGCAGATATTTGCACTGTGACTCGGTCACCAATTGCAAGCACTGCGCCGCTTCGAACTGCAACAATCTGCCCAGTACCTTCAAGTTTTTCCCATCGTCCTGATTGCTTGGCTGTTTGTTTGAGAGAATCAAACTTGCACAGACCTTCTATCAGGAATCGCTCAAGTGAAACAAACAAACCAGAGGAAGAAAAACCTGTAATTATTCCTGTAAAATCATCTCCTAGATGTTTGTCATGCAAAAACTGCATCACAAGGAAAGTCCTCAGAGAACGTTCCGCTTGCTCTGCGTTGCGTTCAGTTGAAGAACAATTCGCCCCAATGTCAATAAGCGCACCTTCGTCGAGTGCTCTCTCGTCGTCACGAATGTTTCCAGAAATTGCTCGCCTCGATTTACCACCCTTTAAGTTTGCTCCATTGTCCGTGTGGTCAAGGTATGCAGCAAGTGCACGATGCACAGTCAAGTCTGGGTACCTCCGAATTGGACTTGTAAAATGTGCGTAGTGTTGACTTGCAAGTGCAAAGTGGCCAACTTCTGCAGGGCTATAAATTGCTTGAGACAGGGTGCGAAGCACGGCAAAGTGCACGGCCCTTGAAGCATCGCTGTCCTTCGTCGCTTGCAGTAATTTTTGCAAATCATGCCGGGCCGGTTCTTCTGAAATGCTCACGCCAACACTTCGGGCAAACAATCGAAGTTCGACCATGTCTCCAAACTTAGGTTCGGGGTGCGCGCGACGGAGAAGCGGAATCTCCAAACCTGCGAATGTTCTTGCGACAGCCTCGTTGGCTTCCACCATAAACATTTCTATGACTCGGTGTGTGAAGGCGTTGTCTTCTGGGTGTGCATCAACAACATGTCCTTCATCGTCAAACTCAAGTACAACTTCAGGAAGTTGCAATTCAATCATGCCATCACGTCGTCTTCGTGCTAACAATTTTTTCGCCAATGTGTCCGCAAGTTTTAATGTCTCTATCAGCTCGTCAGAATACGCTCCACCCGCGACTGTATTTTTGCGTGCTTCTACCTGATCGCCATCAATAAGGGCTTGCGCTTCAAGGTACGTTAATCGTTTTGCTGAACAAATAACTGTATTACGCAGTCGGTGGCCGATGACTCTGCCTTTAGCATCGAAACGAATAAACACTGATTTTGCCCAACGCCTAACTCCTTCTTGCAAAGAGCACACGCCGTTTGATAACACCTCAGGCAACATTGGAATAACTCTTCTGGGAAGGTAAACGCTATTGCCCCTTTCTAACGCTCCTTTATCAAGCGCGCTGTCCATTGGAACAAAACTTGCAACGTCTGCAATGTGCACACCGAGTTCCCACTCGTTTGTTTTTTCATCGAAAGAAATATTTATCGCATCATCAAAATCGCGAGCGTCTGGAGGGTCAATCGTAAATATAAATTGATTCGTTAAATCCTCTCTACCTTCGTCTCCAGTTTCTTCAAAATATGTCGCTGCGTTGCGGGCTTCTTCTTTTGAGTCCTCATCAAAATCTTCAAACAATCCGTACGCCAACATTACCGCTTGGGTCTCGACATCGGGTTTGCCAGCATCACCCAGAACACGCGTGATGACTCCCTCGCCGTAATAGTCTTTCTCTGGATAATGCAACATTTCAAAGACTATTTTGTCGCCTTCTTTTGCGTCCTTCGCGCCGACATCTCGAATAATGATGGGGTCGTGTAATTCTCTGCCGTCCGGCTGAGCAAACCAAGAGTTGCCGCCTTTGTATAGCGTGCCGACATATTCACCCCGCCCGCGTTCAAGCACTTCTATTATTTTCCCAGACGCACCCTTACCCTTCCACCTTCCACTTTGTGCTATTTGCACACGAACAGTGTCTCCTGAAACCGCATCGCCCTCTGAGCCTGCTCCAATATACACATCGCCTTCACGAAAACGTTGGGATGGTTTTACAAATCCAAATCCTCGTTTGTTCGAACGAAATGAGCCGGTAATTTCCTCAGGAAGTGTCGGCAACCGCACACAGTCATCGCGACCAAGATTTATTAAACCGTCTTCCTCTGCTTTTTGAATGGCCTCTGCAAAGGCACTTCGGTCTTCATGTGAAATACGTAAATCTTTTACAATATTCCTAACTGTTGTGGGTCGATACCCATCATGTGATAAATGATCAATAAGCCGATTTGTAAATTTCAATGCCATGGGTGAATGCTAACTCTTCTTAGGGGAAGAAGATGTCTCTTTTGATTTCTTTTTCGAATCACTCGACTTTTTATCCTCTTTCTTTGGCTTTGCAGAATCTTTCTCCGCTTTTGCCTCTTTTTTATAGGAATCGCTTCTGTAATCCGTCTCGTAAAATCCACTTCCCTTAAAAACCACCGCAGAACCAGCCCCAATCAGGCGCTTAAGTTTAAGTTTCGCGCATTCTGGACACTTCTTTTTCACAGGTGCGCTCATTTGCTGAAACAATTCGAATGCGTACCCACATGCTTGGCATTGGTAATCGTACGTTGGCATAATTAGTTACTAACAGATACTTTTGCGGGGCTAATCACAACGTCGCCCAGTCGAAAACCTTTTTGCATCACCATAACAATATGGTCGGTGTCCATGTTTTCAGCATCTTGTCGCAACATTGCCTCGTGCGTCTGCGGATCGAAAGCATCGCCAATAGTTGGCTCTATCGTTTCAACGCCACACTCAGCAAGACCTTGAAGCAATCCATCCAGTGACATTTTGAAACCTTGTACAACTGCGTCGTCTCCGGCGTGTTCGATTGCCATGTTCATTTGCTCAATTGCAGGAAGAATCGCTCGTACTACTCTCGCCATCCCGCCGGCGCTCGCTCGAATTTCGTTTTCAGCACTGCGGCGTTGAAAGTTTTTAAAGTCAGCAAGTGCGCGAAGTTTTGCATCGCTCGCTTCATCAAGGTCGAGTTTTAATTGGTCAACTTCTGAGAGTTTTTCCCTAACTTGCTCGGTCTCAACCTCTTCGATCACTTCGTTATTTTGTTGTTCTTCGTTTGTGGTTGGTTCAGTTTTCATTGTTCTATTCCTTGTCGCTCGGCAGTATTAATTACCAGTTACTGCCCCTTTTAACTTATCCCAGAAAGATGTTTCTGCTTCGTGCACGGGAATATGCTCTGATTTTGCGTATTCTTCCAAAAGGGTGCGCTGGTCTTCTGTAAGTTTTGTTGGTACAGCAAGGCGGACAATGATGACTAAATCACCCCTTCGTCCCGAACGCAAATCTGGAAGCCCAGCACTGTCAATTCTAAAAATTTCGTTTGTCTGTGTGCCCGCTGGAATTTCTAAACTATGGGTTGCGTCAATCGATTCAACATCAATCGTGGAGCCGAGCGCCAATTGAGTAAACGCAACAGAAACAATTTGAATGAGATGGTCACCATCTCGCTCAAAACGATTGTCTTCAGACACTCGCACTAATACATGTAAATCGCCACGTTGTCCCGCACCACTTAGTGATGCTTCAGGAACCGGCGGCTCGCCCTCTCCGGCGACTCGAACTGCTTGTCCATGGTGAATTCCTGCAGGGATTTTTACCCGAAGTTTTCTGTGCACTGAAACTCGACCACGACCATAACAATCTTCACATTTTTCTCTGACGACTGAACCGCGACCGTTACACGCTTGGCACGCCGTCACCATTCGAAACATGCCGCCTAGGCCTTGCTGTGCAACTTTCCCCTGCCCTTGGCAAGTTCCGCAATTCACGGGAGTAGTCCCCGCTTTAGCGCCATCGCCGCCGCATGTATCACAAACATCTAATCGATCAAACTCCACGTCACGTTCAGTGCCTGTGAGTACTTCTTCGAATGATATTTCTACATCAGTTTCAAGGTCATATCCACGAGCTTGACGTTGTCTGCCACCGCCTCGATTACCGAGGATGTCATTGAACATAGAAAAAATGTCTTCTACATTCATCGTATTAAAATTACGCCCAGCGTGTCCACGACCGCGCAGGCCGTCGTGTCCATACTGGTCATAAATTTGTTTTTTCTGTGGGTCAGAAAGAACTTCGTATGCTTCAGCGCACTCCTTAAAGTTTTTCTCCGCTTCTCCGTCATCGGGATTTCTGTCTGGGTGAAATTTCATAGCAAGGCGGCGGTAGGAGCTTTTAATCTCCGAACTATCCGCACTTCGGGAAATATCAAGGACTTCGTAATAACAGCGGGTAACACTCATAAGGTAATTTTGCGCACTGCAAGTGCACATACATCCATCTACTTAGAAAATTGCTTGATCGATAGGTTCTTCTTCGTCTTTCAAATCAGTCACAACAACA
>CAZURP010000144.1:0-4127 GCA_964623715.1 uncultured Isosphaeraceae bacterium
TTGATATGAACGACGAGAATTTGTTCAAACTCATGCAACTATGTAATGAACTTGGAGTTACGTTGACAGCCCACTGTGAAAATGCAGAAGCCGTTGACTCAATGCAAAAGAATTTGCTTGCAAAAGGTAGAACAGGCCCAAAGTGGCACGAGCCATCAAGGCCAAGAAGTGTTGAAGCAGACGGCGTGAATCATTTATGCTCCTTTGCCGAACTGACTGGTGCGACGATTTACATTGTGCACACTTCGTGTGGCATCGCAGTCGACCGTGCAATTGAAGCACGAGGTCGCGGTGTTGATGTTACTGTTGAAGCGGTTGCTCCTCATCTTGTGCTTGATAAGACGTACGCAGAGCTACCTGATTTTGAGGGCGCGAAGTTTGTCATGTCTCCGCCCTTACGTGACAAGCAAGAACACGATGCTCTTTGGAGGGGTCTTGAAAGCGGTGCGGTAACTACTATTGGGACTGATCATGCACCGTTTAACTTTAATGGGCAAAAGGATATGGGGACGGATGCTTTTACGTTAATTCCAAACGGCATACCTTCCATCCAAGAACGTGTAGACCTCATTCACACGCACGGTGTTTGCACGGGCAAAATTGAAATGCAAACAATGGTGGATGTGTGCAGCACGAATGTTGCAAAGCAATTCAACATGTATCCCCGGAAAGGCGCAATCGCTGTTGGCAGCGATGCTGACATCGTGGTGTACGACCCCAAATTTGTTGGCACGTTCAAACACGAGGATGGTCTCTCGAAAGTTGATTACTCCGGCTTTGAAGGCATGGAACGTAAAGGCCGAAGCGATGTTGTGCTTCTACGCGGCAAGGTCGTTGCTGAAAACGGCACCTTCGTCGGCGAAGCGGGAGCTGGCACCTACATCCCCAGATAAATAAACGACCCGCGGGATTGTTAATCGTCGTTGGAGACGAGTTTGTCTGATTGTTGCACAAAATTATCGCCGGACCACTGTGCGTCTTTTTCAACCATGCCTTCGCGCCGTGCTTTTGCCTCTGCCTTGGCTTTCGCCTGCCTCGAAACCAAATCAGCGTGTGTTCTGAAGTAGGGGATCGAAGCACCGCGGAAGTCATCAATTGTTTCAAAGTTGTGCTTCTCCATAAACGAGAGCAAGTCAGTGCACATTTCTTTCACCATGCCATAGCCGTGAATCATGACGCCTGTACAAACTTGCACAGTGTGTGCGCCAAGCAATATAAACTGCGCTGAATCTTCGCCAGTTTCGATTCCGCCAATACCAGAAATAGTTCTGTCTTTGTATCCATCTTCCATCATTCGGGCAAGTTCCATCACCATACGAAGTGCAATCGGACGAACGGCTTTGCATGAATACCCACCTGGAACACTGTAGCCCTCAACGGTCGGTTGCGGGCGAAGCGTTTCAAGGTCAACACCCATCACGCTTAGAATAGTATTGATTGCTGCAAGCCCGTCTGCACCCGCTTCAAGTGCACGTTTGCCTGGGTCTGCGATGTGTGTAATGTTCGGTGTCATTTTCGCCCACACAGGAATAGTTGCAGCTTCCATGACCCAGCCCGTTACTTCGCCAACAATGTCAGGGTCTTCTCCCATAGCTGCACCCATCTTGCGCTCGGGTAATCCGTGCGGGCAAGAAAAGTTTAGTTCGAATGCATCGACGCCAACTTCTTGACATCGCTCAATCATTTCAACCCAGCGTTCTTTGTTGTACTCTTCCATGACAGAAGCGATGAGTACGCCATCTGGATGTGATTGTTTAACCGAATCAAATTCTTCAAGCCAAGTTTCAAAAGGGCGGTCGCTGATGAGCTCGATGTTCTGCCAACCAAACACCTCTTTTGAATCTTGTGCACGCATGCGAGCATAGCGCGGCGCAACGTTTGTAACTTTAGAAGCGTCCATGCTAATTGTTTTAGCAACGACACCTCCCCAGCCCTCGTCAAAGGCTTTGCGAATAACATTTGCGTTTGTTCCGGGAGGGCCTGAGCCGATGACAAATGGGTTTTTGAATTTCAATCCATTTACAGTCGTTTCTAATGTTGCCATATGCACATGATACGACTTTCAAGTGCTACTATCTACAACAATGATAGAACTTTCAACCCTGGGATCCACTTGGAAAGCTCGCCACGACGAACTATTCGAGGCAAAAACACATGATGCAATTCGATTGCGTATGCACCGCGCGCTTTCATGGATGCGCAAAGCAGATGATTTTGCAATTCCAGAAGATGCAGATGCCCGCTTGATTTTTTCATGGGTTGCGATGAATACCCTCTATGCAAAATGGGACAGCGATCGTGCGAATCGAGAACCAGAGTGGCAAACACGTGAAGATTTTTTGTCCCGGATGGTAAAGGAAGATGAAGAAGGTCGCATTCAAAAAGTGCTTCTTGAAAACAGAAAACTCTGCGATCGATTACTTTCGGAAGAACATTTAATAAATTCGTATTGGGGAAATCCAAGCGAAGACGAAGCAAGAAAGGCACGGTCAAAGCCAAGGCGAATTGGTAAGCATTACCATGTTGTTGATGAGGTCATTAAGATTCTTCTTCCATTAATGACGTGTATCACAATGCTTCGTTCGCAGTTGGTGCACGGTATGTCAACGTATGGAAGCAGCGCGAATAGGGCGGTTGTTGAAGCAGGCGCAGTTATTGTGTTTGAGATTAACCTTGCCATGCTGCAAATTATTGCAGAAGATGGTCTATGGCAAGACGACGAATCGTGGATGCCAGTTCCATACCCACCAATGAAGCCGCACTTTAGGCGTGACTCGTAATGCAGACTTCGCTCATCCACGATTTTAAAATGGGGGCAATCGTTGATGTGGAAACAACTGGTATGAGCCACAGGAACGGCGATGAAGTTGTGGAGATCGGTATTATTTTGTTTCGGTACAACGCCATCAACCACGACTGCGTTGAGATTGTTGAGACATACCAAGGACTGCGTGAGCCAAGTAATCCCATTCCCTGGGGAGTCATCCGCGTGCACGGTATTACTGACGACATGGTCCGAGGTAAAACACTTGACTACAATAAAATGGAATCTATCTTTGATAGGGCGGAGTTTGTTGTCGCGCACAACGCAAGTTTCGACAAGGGCTTCCTTGAACATTTGGTGCCGATGAGTATCGACAGGCCATGGAAGTGCAGTTGTTTTGGTATACCTTGGAAAAAGCACGGATTGCCGAACAAACGCCTTGCAACACTTCGTGATTTTTTCAATATTGCGCACGACGAAGCCCACCGTGCACTTGCCGATTGCGAAGTCGTGCTTGAAGCCCTCAAACGCCCTCGGTACCTCCAAGACCTTTTAAAGTGACAGTCACCAACCTATGGGTGTCCCTCAGTGAGAGTCACCGAAAAGTGGCTGTCACTTAGGGTCAGCGGGTATGTATTAATAAAATTTTTCAGGAGTGAAGTAACTTTCCCACCAATTAGGCAGTTTGAACCAGGCTGGCGAATGTTCAAGCCCACACGTGATGGCTGCAGAAGACCATTGCCAATCTAAGGGAGTTTGTACTAATTTAGCTTGGACAGGATTAATCTCTATATATCGCATTGCTCTAAGAAAATGCAGGCCGATCATTTGGGTACTTGTAAAGCGTTCTTGCCATGTATGGCCGCTTTTGCCATATTTTTTGTTGTGGTATGTGGAATATCCCCAGTTTAACTGGCCAAACATTTTTGCAAGAGAATCAACTTCAGGGGGAGTACAAGCTATGTGATAGTGATTATCCATCAGGCAATAACTGTGAATAGGTGTGTGGTATTTTTTTGAGTACTTGCCGAGGAGCCCCATAAAGAGAGCTTTATCGTCATTCTCTATGAAAACGACGTGTTTATTATTCCCTCTTTGCGTGATGTGGGTAGGAATTTCTGGGATTACTTCCCTTGCGGTTCGAGACATATTGTCTTAATACCATGATTTTAATGCGTTCCTCTTCCAAATCACCTTTTTTCGTTATGTAGAAAAAACCACCTTGTAGTGACAGTCACCAACCCATGGGTGTCCCCCAGTGACAGTCACCAAATGGTGACTGTCACTTAGCAATCGCCCCAATTAGAAACGATGATGATGAGGTCATCGACGTTTAAGGTGCCATCATTATTAATTTCGGCCG
>CAZURP010000144.1:4137-4666 GCA_964623715.1 uncultured Isosphaeraceae bacterium
ATGCTTTAATGATGAAGAGCAAATCTGAAATATTGACAGTTTCATCACTGTTAATGTCTGCGAGGCAAACGCGCGCTTGATTAAGATGGGTATTCATGTACTCGAATAAGTGATCGATGCCCTCATCACTCATCACTGGAAAATGATCACCAGTATTAATTTCCCAAAGTTCAGCTGAGCCAGCGGAAGGTTCTGCGCAATTTTCATAGACCCAACGAGTTGTTTCTTCATACAAAATCCACCACTCGAAGTCGAATGAGCCAGTATCTGTGACGATCGTTGAACAACTATTATGTTGTGCCCAATATTCAATGGTTGTCCATGCACTTGGGTAGGGATTGAGCTCAAGCCCAAGCCAACCCCCAAGCCAATAAACAACATTGTCCCAATTTCCATGAATCTGAAGAACGTGTACCGGTTCGCTCGGTTGGCAGTTTGATTGGTCATCCCACATTGCTCCAGCAACACTTATCAACGATGCGAACAATTCGGGCGCTTCGCATGCAAGTCGGTGCGCCATAAAACCACC
>CAZURP010000145.1:0-4656 GCA_964623715.1 uncultured Isosphaeraceae bacterium
TCGCATTTCACCTTTTGAAGCCGCTTGCTCGTATCCTTGGTTGAGTAATGTTATTGCTTCCGACTTCTTTCCCATCTGCAAAAGCGCAGAGCCACCGAGTTCCATCGCGCGTGTCATTTCTGGATTTAGCTTGACGCATGCTTCAAAACTCGTGGCAGCTTCAGCAAACCGCTTCGCTTCTAAAAGCGCCGAACCTAAGCTGAAATGCGCCATATCGTTCGAGGGATCTGCCATCGCCATATTTTGAAACCGTTCAATTTTATCGTGCAATTCGTTCATCTTTGTATTGTACCCCCCTCCCAAAGAATCGTGGACTTGGCTGTTCTAGGTGTCGAGTACAATATAGAGACATGCCAAAGATGCAAGTAACTCTCGGAAATACGAAGCTACGCAATCCTATCGTCCTCGCTGCTGGTACCTGTGGTGTGATGGGTGAAATCGGTGATGCGATCAATCTTGGCAAGCTCGGCGCAATAACAACCAAGTCAATCACAAGCGAACCGAGAATTGGAAATGATCCTATTCGAATGACCACCCTTCCAAATGGGATGCTCAACGCAATCGGCCTTGCTAACGAGGGAATTCAATCGTTCATTTCTACTCAAGCGCCCAAAGCAACTGCACTCGACACGACCGTTATCGGTTCGGTTGCGGGGGATTCCATCGAAGCGTACGTCGAAGTCGCAAGCGCGATGAACAGTGTAGACGGCATCGAACTCGTTGAGATAAATGTTTCGTGCCCCAACACGGAAGATGGACTTGAGTTCGGAAGTTGCCCAAAACAGCTAGCCAATTTACTCAACGAAGTAAAGCCAATGCTCACAAACTGCGGGATGGTTGTCAAACTCTCTGCTTCACCAGGAGACATTCGTCCGCACGCAGATGCCGCAATCAATTGTGGTGCCGATGCACTTACGCTTATCAATACATTGCCTTCGCTTGCCATTGATATTGAATCACGAACGACTCTACTCTCTCGCGGTATCGGCGGAGGAAGCGGCGGCATGATTCACCCAGTCGCTGTTCGTGTTGTGCACGAGATTTATCGTGACGTTGCAAAGAATGCAGGCATCCCAATCATCGGTACAGGTGGAACAATGCGCTGGGAAGATGCCGCAGAGTTTATTCTTGCGGGAGCAACGGCCGTTGGCATTGGAACCGCCTCATTCATCAACCCTGCAACTGCAATAAAAATTGCAAAGAACCTCACCAAGTGGGTTAAGCGGCAAGGCTGCGAATCCGTCAACGAACTTATCGGTTCGATTTTGACGCAGTAACAAGTTTACAGAACAAGTCGCCACGTTCTTCGTAATTCGTAAACTGGTCCCAACTCGCACAACCTGGACTTAACAAAAGCACATCGCCTTGTTGCCTTGCTTGCATTGCACTTTCAACGGCTTGCTCAAGAGTAGAAAATTGTCTCGATTCTCCGTTGGCGAGCGAAACAAGCGACTCCGCCGTTTCACCAAACGCATACAAACACGCAACTCGTTCGGATTGATTCGCCAAAATCGACAAATCTATTTGTTTGTCGTACCCACCGACTAGCAAATGTATCCTTTCTGGGTTGTCGAATGCATCCACTGCGAACTTTGTTGCAATTGGAGTTGTTGCTTTTGAATCGTTGTACACGCCATCTTCAACACACTGCAACCTGTGTGGCAAACCACGGAAATTCGTAATGCCAAGTCGCGTCTTCGATGCATCAGCGCCAACAGCGACACATGCAAGGAACGCAACTGCTGCATTCCGTTCGTTGTGCGTACCCAAAACGTTCAGCCCATCAAAACTCGCACATGCGTCTTGCGTTAACGCAATACCATTCTCCGATTGGTGTGCGAACAAACATTCTTTACACTTTTTATATTCTTCAAAAGACCCATGCCAATCGATGTGGTTCGGTTCGATAGTTGTGAGCACAGCGACGTTTGGCGACCAACCACCATTTTTTTCAAGCCACCAGAGCATCGCGCTCGACAATTCAAGCACAACCACATCGCAAGGCGCGATCGAATCAATTTCGGCAAGAAGGCTCCCTCCGATATTTCCCCCAAGGTGGCACGGCACTCCTGCAGATAATAGCCCCGCGTACACCATCGACACCGTTGTCGACTTTCCAGACGTTCCTGTTACACCAATGATTCTCTGGCCATGTAACCGACGTACAAGAAGTTCGATTTCCGTGGTCACCTCGACTCCAGCATTCCACGCTGCTTGCAAAAATGGATTACCCCAAGGCGTAGGAACTGCTGGGTTGGCGATGACGATATCTGCAGTTGCAAAATCTTGCTCTCGATGTTCTCCAAATATGCATGTTAGGTTCGTATGTGTACCAAGGTCTTGTAATGATTTTTCGAGTGATTCCTCGCTTGCACAATCTGTCAAAAGAACGTTTGCTCCCTGTTGAAGAAGCCACCGAGTCACGCCAAGCCCCCCGCCAAAACGACCCAGGCCCATAACAGTTACGTTTTTCCCTTTAGTAATTTCGTACATCATGTCCACGATCTTTGTGCTTTCAAGAATCTTGAAGTGCCACCGGTCTTGCGTTGGTAGAACCACCATTCAACAAGCAACACGAACAGAACCGCACCAAGTGCCCACGGCCACAGTTGTATAAATGCATTACCGCTTGTTCCACTTGTCGTAACCTCAGTTGCACCAATAGTTACAGAAGACCGGCTCGAAAGATCAGATTCATTAGTAGGGAAACTCACAGCGATAGTACGGTGTACTTTTTCGTTCCACGAAAATGCGTGTTGACCCGCAAGGCGAATCGGTCCCCAAGTCACGTTGCTATTTGCATCTGCGCGAACAACTGTTGCATCGCCATTTGGCTCAGTAATTGTTACAGTTTCTACTCCAAGGGGAACATCAATAGAAAGTGTTTTCCCAACTTCGTGCTGAGCCGTCGAAAGTGCATCGCCACTCCTACCAAGGAATTGCACGGAGTTGTAGACAAAAAACGGAAAACTACGAAGATACGGCCAGTTACTTTCAAGCGGATCGAAGGCGACGTACACAACTTGCACACCATTGGTTCGTGTCACCATAACAGCAGGCCAACCACTCCCCTCAAGAAGCGTTTCCACCTTGCTGTCTGTCACAATTTCATACCCTTTGGAAACAACAATATCTTCAAACCGAACAAAACGCATCACAGGATGTGATTCATTCGCGACCAGCATGACTTGGGCTTCTCCCCCGACAAACGAAGAAAACGCTTCAAGTTTTGGTGGAGCTCCAAAAATAAGGAACTTCCCCAAAGGCAACATTTCAAGCGCAACATCGCGAGTGACGACAACGTCAAACTGTGATGACTCACCAGAAGAAACCATGTCTCGCAATCTATTCGGCCCCACAACCTTCAGTTCTGCAAGTGGCATTCCTTCAAGCACTGTGCGAATGAGTGGTGGTCCATTTTCGGCAAGCAATACAGTTAAGTCTTTCGGTGGCGCAATGACAATCGATGCAATGTTATCGATGGGCAAGGAATCTTCAGTTGATAATGTCGCGAGAATAACGCCACCCGAGGGAATTGAAAACGGAAGGAAAACGACGCTCGCTACTCCAAGTTTGTCAGCATCTCTTGCTGGTATTTCAACTTCTTGCACGCCAATTGGTGTGCCATTCACAGAAACTTCTACGTCTGTTGTCATTACTTCATCACTTGCATTCACCAGCGAAAGAAATATCTGTACTTCATCGCTTGCTTCTGTTACTCGCTTCGCGCTTATTGTCCGAATTCCAATATTGACAGGTTCTTCCATTCCAATTTGGTGGTAACGAAGCGTTTCGCCTCGCTGAAGTGCTGTTGCCTGCAATCCATCTATGACGCCATCGCTGAACAATTCTAATTGTGCCGACTCGCTTGAGGCGAGTCCGTTCTGCTCAGGGTCAACGTTGGTTGTGTACGCACGAGCAAGTTTGAGTGCCTCCTCAATATTTGAATTGCCATGCGTTGGCTCTAACGATTCGATGACCGAAATGAGTTGTTGTTCCGAACTGGTAAACGGTATACGAATCTCCGCAGAATCAGAAAAAGTAATCACCATGGTCTCGCCGCCACTCGCTGAAAAAAGTCCACCTCCGTGAAGTTGTGATACCAATTCGATTGCTTGCTCCTTCGCACGGGTAAAACGCGTCACTCCGTCTTCGTTCTCGGAAGCCATCGAACCAGACCGGTCAATAAGAATGACATGCTTACCCTGTTTAGGCGAACCTCCTTCAACTTGCGGTTGCATGAGTGAAAGAACAACAAGTAACAATGCAATAAGCTGCAAAAGAAGAAGCACGCTAGGACGAAGGCGCTGGAATGGCGAGTTCGCATGCAAATCCTCGACTGCGCCCTCCCAAAGCATGGTGGATGAAACACGCAGGGGTTGCCGCCGCAATCGTAAAAAATACAAGAGCAACAAAATCGGAACAGTAATCGCTCCAAGGAGCAAACCTGTTTGAGGACTTACCCACGTCATCTCAATAACCCCCTACTTCGCAAGTACTCTACGAGTAGTTGTTCCATGTCAACATCGGTGGAAACTTTCGCGCTGCCGGCCCCGACTCGAGTGCACTGCTCTCGTATATCTTCACAGTACGCAGAGACACGTTGCATATATTTTTCTAGTAGTGGTGCTGTGACGGTTATCTCGCACTGTCCGT